>JACQVJ010000118.1 GCA_016209805.1 Ignavibacteriota bacterium | reverse complement strand
TTTGCAAGCATGATCGTGGTGTTGTTCGGAGTCCCTTTCTCTTCCGTCAAGCGGCGCGGCGGCGTGGGGGTACAACTTGGCATCAGCCTATTGATTTGCTTTATCTATCTAATCTTCATGAAAGTGAGTCAGGTGTTTGGATACAACGGCGACATCAACCCTCTTCTCACAGCGTGGATGGCAAATATCATTTTCTTTTGTGCGGCTGTCGTCGTAATCTTACGGGTACAGAAATAGAAAGAGGAAGCCGCTGCCTCGAATTCCTACTCAATCTGCGACAGAATCTTTTTTAGTCGCTCCCACGAGTCGTTCCGGGCTTTCCTGTTTTCCTTGGAACCCGCAGGATCATCGCCACTCCTCATGAATGCATGGCCGGCACCTTTGTAGGTCACAAAGTCGTACGTTTTGCCATACTTCTTCATGAGCGCGCTGGTTTCGGGAATGCCCGCGTTGATCCGCTCGTCGTTCTCAGCGTAGAAGCCGTAGACAGGAGCGGTGATTCGCGGAATCCTGTCAGCGTCGGGAGACGAACCGTAGAAGACCAGCGCAGCCGATAGGTCATCGGCATTCGTCGCGAGGCGAAACGACTGCGCACCACCCCAGCAAAATCCTATGACAACCGTCTTTCCATTCGAGGATGGAACATCAGAAGCATATTTCTGCACGGCAAGCAGGTCGTTGGTAACTTGATCGGGGGGAAGTTGATAAAGGGCGTTCCGCGCATCGTCTGAGCTGTTGAAATCACTTGTCCTGCTGTGTTTCTCATCGAAGCCGGACAAGAGATCTGGAGCGATGGCAACGTAACCGATTCCCGCCAGTTGGTCTGCAAAGCTCCGTACCCAATCGGTCAACCCGCGGTTCTCATGGATGATAATAGCAACCAGAGATTTCTCCTTTTTCTCCGGATAAGCAACGAAGCAGTGGAGACTCCGCTTCCCGGATGGTATCGCAACCCACTCGTGGTGGCGTGGTGAATCGTTGAGTTGCTTCAAAGCAAAGTCTTGAGCAGGCATTGAAGCTGTGTAACAGGTGATCAACAAAAGAATGGCAGATGACTTCATCTCTTCCTCCCAGTGTAACGGCCACGTTAGGTCCGGTTGTAGATATCACTCAACATTCGTGAGTTGCACGGATCAATCTATTATCTTCAGCTCTTTCAAGATACTCCTCGCAACATCAACCCTGAGCTTCATGATCTCACTGAAACTCTCTGCTTCAATATTGAGCGCAAAGTAGAAGACGTTGCCATCTCGCTCGACATATCCAACATACCAGCCGAACGCCTTCCCTCCCTGCTCGCTTTTGTCGCCGCCTCCGGTCTTGGCGCTGAGCACATAGTTCTCTGTCTTTTCTTGAATCAGGATCTTCTTGACTTCATCAATCGAAGTCGGTGACACTGCCAGCCAGTAATTATAGAACTCCCTCAAAAACTCGATCTGCTCCATGGCAGAGATCCTCAGACTCCCATTGAGCCAGAAGTTGTCGATGCCTGAAGAGATGTCCCTGTTTCCGTACTCAAAGTCATCGATGTATTGCCTCATCCGGTCAGGACCGACACGGCTGGCGATGGTACGATAGATCGGAACGACTGAGAACTTGATTGCACTGCGCAGAGTGTGCTTGCCGATCCATTGCGCCGGCCACCATTCCTCACGAGGATATCTTGTGGTGTCCCACGGAACCACTTCATCTATCTCTCCGACAACCCCTGTTTCCAGGGCAATGACCGAGTTGGGAATCTTGAATGTAGAGAAAGGCGAGAAGCGTCTGTTCGCCCGACTCTCATTGACAATCGTGAAGTAATCTCTCCGTTGATCATATACAACGATGGTTCCGTCATGACCTTGAAAGTTATCGAGAAGGTTAACGGAATCGTGACCTCCATTGGTCGACAGTAATAGCATCAAAAGCGAGGGGAAGTTCATATCAGCAATCCTGATAGTGGGGAATGAAGGTCGGGCATCCTCTTGATTACCTATTCTTGTTCGTAGTGCAGAATGGACATTGTCCCTTCATGAAGAGGTTAGGTTGTTGCGCAAGTGAGGGAATTCCCGTACAATTCACCATGCTAGAGATTAGCAGGTTTCTCGGAATTGTCATCGCCATGTTCTATCGTGATCATTCACCACCCCATTTCCACGCAAAGTATGGAGAATACGAAATCACTGTCGCTGTCGAAACCGGAGTCGTTTCCGGGCAATTCCCCAAACGAGCTTTGGCTCATGTGATGGAGTGGCTCGACCTCCACAAGTCTGAGCTTCTGGAGAATTGGGAGCTTGCCAAGCTGCGACAACCTTTGAAGAGAATCTCGCCACTGGAGTAATCCCATGATGATTCCAAGAGTTATCGAAGCACGTTATGTCGACCAGTATGTTGTCTGGTTGCGGTTCAGTGATGATTTAGAGGGTGAAGTCGATCTCAAAGACGAACTATGGGGACCCGTTTTCGAGCCTCTCAAAGACCAGGACCGCTTTCGACAATTCAAAGTCCACCCCGAACTTCATACGATTGTTTGGGAGAACGGGGCAGACTTCTCGCCAGAGTTCCTTCACTCATGCATTCGTGCAACTGCATGACGATTGGAGCTAATCCCGATTCACCACGGGAATCTCTATCGCCTCTTGTCCGTCCCGCCTTGCAGGACGAGACCTCGTCCCTACGGCGGATGGGACTTCCTCCTTTTTAGAGAAGTTAGGCTGCCACTTCGACGACCAATTTCCTGGACCGTCGCGTTCTCAATCGAGGCGTATTTTGGATACTGGAGACTGTACAGCCACGCGAACAATATGCCCAGCAAGAACCCGGTAGGAGCCGGAAACCACCACAACACACCAGTTTCAGTTCGATACATCCACAAACTTGCAGAGATCCCCAGGCAGAAGAATCCTGATGTAAGCAATCTAAAAAGAACCAGAGTGTTATAGATCCTTCGTCGCAATTGAAATAGAACCTCGTTCCCGTACAAGAGAGCCTTAACGGTCAAGGATGCTACATCTGCTGAAGGAGGAGTCTCGTGTTGATGTCGTAACCACTTCCGCCACGAATCGGGGAGTAGTTTCTCACCAACGATCGGAACAACATAGTGTGCTGACAGACCGATAACATACGAGAAGCCAATTACGAGAGCCGATACGTAAGGAAGGTAGTGCTCAACGTTTGCCACAGTTGGGAGGCTGCCGATCTGAAAACACGCGAGGACGAAAAAGACTAAGGCCAAGAAGTGCACTAATCCAGCAATTGTAACCTCAAACCATATTGATTTCGAATCCATGCCTTCAACTCCCTGTGGACTTTACGCCAGTGATGGTCCAACATATGATTAACATGCACTCGTTCCTGCAGCCAACAATAACCAAACCCATCTCCAAAATCAACCGAACAAAAAAGGCGTGACCTTGCGAGCCACGCCTCTCCCTCAGTTTCTCCCTTTGAGGTCAGAACGAAAACGACAGCCTTGCCACGGGGACACTTGCAACATGATCTCCGGCCGGAATATGCTGAATGCCCACCTCCGCGTGAAAGCTGTTGTACGAACCTGCGCTCCATGCAGCATCGATGGCACTCAGGATGTGATTGATGATCGCAACAGTCACGTACGTGCTCGCAGTGTTGTAGAAGTCATTAGCCCGTCCTCGCTCCCGCGAGTAGTATTGGAACCTCGAGTTCGGGTTGTTGTGAAGATAGGAGCTGATCTGTTCGTATGTCGTCAGTCCGACGAGTGCATCATCCCAACCTTGATAATACTGCTGGTACTTTCCGATAAGCTCATAATACTGTTGCTCCCCATATGGCGGGAGACTGTGTGAATACCAACCTCCGAGCGCCCTTTCGAGCTGGTTGAGCCGCTCCCAGTTCACCCTTCCATTTCCGCCAAGAACGTCCTGGTACGGACTCGGATCGAACCCCGGTTTGATGAGATGCGCGTTGGCCAGCGTCCACTCGGCATACCGGTACGCGCTCCAGTGCAAGTTCGCAAAATCCTGAAACGAATCCGTTTGGCGGTCGCCCCGCTTGTCAAATGAGTACGCAAGACCCCACGCCGCGACTTCAATAGCAAGAAATGCCGCCGCCTTCCAGTAACTCTCCGCGTAAAACTCGCCTACGCCCGGCAGCGCGGCAGACAGTCCGGCTGCAAGCCACGGCGATTTGTACGGACGCTCCAATGTTTCCCCGGTCTGAACCAACGTCCCAGCTGCAAAGCTCGTCTGACCGAAGAAGTCGACACGCAGGTTGCCGGTCAGCTCAATCTTCCGCGCGTCCTCTGCACCGTCACCGGCAAGACTCCGCTCCGCACCGAATGCAATCAATACACACGCGACAATCACTCCCTTTACCATATCATCTCCGCGAAGGTCAATCAAATTCAAACCCGAAAAGAACTCCGAAATAGAACCGCCACTCCTTCCCATACGTCACGGGACTCCCTCTTACGATTCTCTGAAACTCGTCAAACCCGTACGATGCATTGAAGAAAATCCTCGTCGGATACGCATACCATGAGAATGATTCCAAGCGAAGCTCCACTCCCGCGTCTGTCTTGAACTTTCGGAGAATCGGAGTCTTGCCGCTCCAGGCATTACCGATGTCGCCGTAGACCGACATGTACAGCTTGTCGAAATAGAACTGCAGGATGCGGATATCGATGTTATCGATGAGCGGAAACCTGTACGCAAGTCCCGCAACGGCAAGCTCATTTCCGCCAATCGAATAGAAGGGATATCCTTTCATGCCGATGAGTCCGCCGGCGTAAAAATCAAAGAAGTCATCCACGGTTCGCTCGAGGATCGAACCACCGCGGACGGTTGCCGTGAGCGTGTGGTTCTTGAAGAAGAATGGAATGTGTTCCCGCCATCTCATCTCCACCCGAGTGAAATTGATTCTCTTGTACACCGGTTGCAACCCGGTGCTCGTCACCTCATACTCTCCATCGCCGTTGAACTTGTTCAGCTCTCTGCCGATGCGGAGCCAGATCTTCCTTCCTACGGGATTGATCTCCATGGTGCTTGACCGTGCGATGGCCTCATGTGTCAATGTCAACGAAAGATCGTTGGCAATCAAGTAGAGATCGCTGGAGCCGGGAACGAGCGACGGCGGGTTTGTTTCGGGATTGATGAAGTTTTCAATGATCGAAGTGTACCGACTGTGCATGAAGCGGAACTCCACATGCGTGGATGAGGAGAATATCCGCTGGTTCAGCACGAAATCAAACTCAAGCAGGTTGTACGTGAGATCGACGGGAATGGTGGACGCTGGAAGCGAAATGACGTTGTCCGTCTTGCGGGTAACGTTGTACAGCTCGATTGACGCCACAGGATCCAGACCGAGGTGATAGAAGAGCGGGATCTTCCCTCTGTAGTTGAACTGCAAAAAGAGGTCGCGCTCCAACTTCCTGTTCAGCGCGGCACCCGCAAAGAAACCCGTGTGCTCAAGGATGTCGTTGGAAAAGAGGTACACCCCCGGTTTGATGACGTCGAGAGCCTTGTTCTTCGGATTGTAATTGTCGACACGAAGGAACGGGACAATCGTGAGACTCGTAAAAATACTCCGGTACGAGCGTGAGTCGAATGGCGGCAGCTTCGTATCGTCGTACGACCGGAGTGAACTCCAGTCATATTGTGGTCCTACAGCCTCGACCGTTCTCATTGCCAGCGATCCGCTGCCGGCAACGACCGAAGCACCGCTGATGTCCGCATAGTGGTAATCCCCCTTCGCAAGCACGGAAGGGGCCTCCATAGAGTAGAACTTGTATCCGCCTGACGTGTACGCGGAATAAATGACGTCGCCTTGCGCATTCACTGTCGGGAGAAAAGCGCCGCCAAGAACGTTCGTCAGTTGCTCAATAGCTCCGGTTCCAATCGTGTACGTGTAGAGATTGAAGATCCCTGTCCGGTCTGACGAAAAGACCAATCGGGAACCATCGTGAATGAAAACTGCCGAACGAGAATCGTCCGCACCAGACACAAGGATTTGTAAATCGGTCGCGTCGGGTCGAACCCACGCAATGTCCCTTCCATCTTTGATCGAATAGTCGAACACGATCCGATCTCCGGCAGGACCCCATTCGGGGTTGTAAGCCTGCTCACCCGACGCATAGGAAGTGACGAGCTTGAAATCGGAACCATCGATCTTCATTGTCGCAACGTTACTCGTGCCGTCATTGTTCACGACGAACGCAATCGTCGAGCCATCGGGTGAGACCGCCGGACTTGTTGCCCGTCTGCCGTGCGTCAGGCGTGTTTCTTTTTCTTCCTTGAGGTCGTACACATAAATGTCATGCACCAGCGACCAAAACGGATTGCTCCGCGAAATTCGCGAATAGTATAACTTGTTGCCGTCGGGCGCCCAGCTCATATCGCCGCCAACACCTGAGCGGATTTCTTTCGCTCTCCGTGTCTTCAGATCCGCAACGTACAATCCCGAAGACCCGAAATAGTCTCCTCCCATCGTGCTGACAAAGGCAAATTTCTTTCCGTCAGGAGAATACTTCGCGTAGAGATTGGCGAATCCCGTCTCGACAACGCGGGCGCAACATCCCGGCATCGACTCCGGCTGTTGACGGAGTGCATCGCGGAATCGAGTTGCGGCTTTTTTTTCGGGATAACGTCCGTTCAATGAGGATGGCTCGTCTTCATCTGTGAAGACAACGGGCACGCCCTCCCTGATATTCGTGCGAACCGGTGCAACCCGTGCCGCATAGCTTCTCGCAAGCTCGTCGCGCCATTCGTTGTACACATCCCGACCGCTCTTTCCTACTGCTCGTTCAATTGCTCCGTCGATCGTCGTTTCGATGAGTGTCGAAAGGTTGCGTGAGATCTCCACGAGCTTTTCCTCGCCGTATCGCTGTGCGATGTAGTGCACGAATGCGAAACCCGCGTTGTACGACGACTCATTGCCAAGACTCGTCTTGCCGAACACACCCATTTGCTCCCACGTCAGCATCTTCCCATCGAGAACATACGAGCGCAGAATCATATCCCGATGCGAATCCCAGAAATCGTAACGAAGTTCCTCCCGGTTATACTGTGCAACCCCCTCGGCAAACCACACCGGGACAACAAACCCGGAGAGCGGATACGATGCGACAATATTTGGAAAGCCGTACAGCACGTCGGTGCGGCGCTCGGATTCATAGCCGAGCCATTGCAGATAGAACGCCGGAAGCGTCCTTCCGAATTTCATCGATGTCTGGATCTGAACGATATGCGTGAACTCGTGTGTGACCACGTTGCGAAGCCAGTTGTGCGTGCCTCGCAGGTCGAAGTCCATGCTCGGTGCGTAAATCTCGATCTTGTTGTCGTAGAAGTATGCCGCGCCGTTTGATATATCATCGTAATCCTTGATGATGAAGCTGACCTTCCGGTCGGGAACGTGGTTGTAGAGAGAAGTGACCGGCTCGTAAATCTCCTCAGCGATCTTTGCGACAGCCCGACCCGTTCGCTCCGCTCCTTCATGATAGTGGATGAGAAAATGCCCGGTCTCTATCGTGTTCCATTCAAGCTCGGGATGGTAGAATTCTTCCTGAGCATGAAGGGCACACGGAAGGAACATCACCGTTGAGAACACAACACCTCTAAGAAACAACCGCCGCATAACTCTCTTCCCAATTTTCACTTCACTATCGCCACTTTTACCACGGCCACTCCGCTGCCTGCAGCACCAGCCGCTTCGATCCGCGCAAAGTAAATGCCGCTCTGGACATCTCCCACGTCCCACTGCACTTCGTTATCGACGCCGCCGATTCCCGGCCCTGCAAACTCTGTAACAAGATCACCGGCCAGATCAAACACCTTCACGTTCACTGTCGCATCGTCCTTGACGAAATATCGGATGAATGTCTTTCCATCATACACAGGATTTGGCCAGTTGTATGCGCGGTCCTTCGGGAAAAACTCGGCGCTTAACGGAGAACCGGTGAGGACCTCCAGAGCAAGTCCTGAGTGAAGCGCATCCTTCTGATACTGTGGCCACGGATTGTTATGGAGAGATCCTCCGATGGTCCCCGTCCTCCATGCCGAAGTCGTCCCGTCACTGGAGGATGCAACCGCAAGAGCAATCCCTTCTGCACTCAACGCTCCGAAATCGTACGTGAAGACTGCAACCGATTGATTTCCACTCCCGGCCTGCAGCGGAAATCCCGGAGCCATCCGACCGCTCTTGTCGTACGCGGCGACAAGGCCATCGCGAGACACGGCAACTACTTCCACGTTTCCATCTCCGTCCACATCCGAGACGATCGGATGCGAGGCGATCGGCTGAGATGAAGGAATTGTTATAGGAAAGAAGTCTAGAGCCGAACCTGCATGATTATAGGCAAAGACTTTTCGTTCACCGAAAACAACAACGTCACGCCTTCCGTCCCCGTCCACGTCCGCCAGCGCGGGCGGTTGGACAATACGCTCCCCGATGTGAATGGGAAATCCTGATACAGGCTGTAGCTGTGCATCCACCAGATAGAGGTAGCCGTCTTCCGTTGTGAATGCGATCCTTGGCGAATCATTCGGAGGGAATGTGCCCGACACTGCTGGACCAACAATCCGCTTTCCAAAATTCGCGCCGGGAAGTGGCGTCGCCACGGCACCATTCGTACCTCGTGCAACGATTGAGACGCTTCCATTACTTCCGGTTACGATGAACACGTCCCTGCCGGAATACAGACTGATCCCCACAACCGAAGCGGTTGTATCATCAACCCATATGAGGCTGTCGATGAGCGTCCCATCGAACCGAAGGAAGTACACTCTGCCGCCCGATGCACCAATCGCAATGATCGAGTCGCCAATCACCGGAGGCGTTGTGATTGTACGACCGATACTATGCGAGAAATAGTTGTCAGCAAGACTGTCGCCATTGGAATCCATCACCGAATACCCGAGCAGAGTTCCGAACGATGGATCGCCACCGCCGATCGGAACTGCCGGCACACGATGTGCCTGCCCGATGACGATTTCTTGTCTGCCCGTCCCATCCAGATCCTTCAGCGCTGGAGGACCGACGAATAATGAACCGACTGCTCCAGACGATGCAAGAGTTCCGTTTGTTTGGAACGGGGCTAACACGATGCCGTCGGGTTTCCAGGCAAACAGTTTCGGTGAGGTCGGAGAACTTTGAGGGCCGCTCCCTCTTATCACCGGAACCGACTGTCCTCCGGTTGAGATGAGTATCTCCAGGCCTGACTCATCGTCGAGGTTTCCAATGGTCAACGAATGCGAAGAGAGCTCCTCGCCGAGAGCTTTCGGAAATCCCGGCAGAGGAGAGATGCGGGCATCGCCGCGAATCACTTTCGCCGTCATCCTCGGGCTTCGGACACTGAAATCGCGGATCGTGATATGGGAATTCGCAAGGAGATTGCTCAAGCTGTTCGGATGAGTTGTGGGGGAGAATTCCCTTTTGTATACAGGTGAGCTGTTCCCTTCAAACCAGAAATCAAGAGGCGTCCCCTCTTCGCTCCCCGAGCCGGGCGCGAGAAAACCAAATTCATGACCGATGTCCTGGGACCCGTCGGCTTCCTCAACATCAACTCCTCGCCGTTGCGGGTTGGCGTTGACACCATTTGCGGCAAGCCCGGAAGCAATCACTGCCTCATCGATATGCCAGATCAGCGTTCCTCCATCGAAGAACGTCCCATCAGTTGAAACGCCTCCAGGCAAACTCCAATCAAGGTCTTCCACGTCCGTTACAACGCCAACAATCGAAGAGACATCGAAGGCATTGAACCCCGCTGTATCTCGCGCAACTGTCAGTGTCTGAGGGACTCCATTATATCGCATCGAAACTCTCTGCCCATTACCCATCGGGTCTCTATTCCTGTTCTCGACGAGGAAATATTCTCGATTACTGATCGGCACGCGGTAGATGACATTTGCCGTATCCAGACCGACAGCCGGCAGAGCAACATCGTGTTCACCCGCTTGCACAACAATTGGTTCGAGCCATCCGAGCCAGTACTTCTCCCATGCAGACGGTTCAGGAGGAAAAGCCCCTGCAAAACTAAATATCCCCTGTCCATCCATCAGACCAAACCTGCCGATGCCTGAGCGACCGGTATTCGTGTCGAAAAGATCGGGGAGACCGAGGAAGTTCCCAATCGAAGCGCAAAGCAAACCATTGATGCCGAGCCTGAGAAGGACATCCTGGGGAGTGGACGGGATGAGACGCGTTTCGGTTTCGGGAATAATGATGGAACTGGTGATATGGAATGAGCCTCCATGGACAGGAATTCCCTGGTAACCCGAGCCATAGAATTCCTTGAACGCGTTGATGCCAAGGTAGAGCGACGGAATATCAAGCGGCGTCGGATCGAAACCGATGGTACTGACGAGATCCACATCTCTTCCCACTCCGGCATGAAACACAATGAAGCACTCATACATCGAGAAATCGGAGACAAGACCGGAGGAGTCGACTTTCTGCCAGGTATCGCGTGCGAGATTCCCCACGGCGGTGTTCGGACCGTTCCTCGGCGGACTGTATGCTGCCATGACACTCGACAATGCGAACACTGAGTCGAGCACGTTAGACCTGAGTATCACCTTTCTCTTCGACGTCTTTCTATAGTAGTTTGCTGCAAACTCCATATGATCCTGGAAGTATTGCCTGTTCCGCGGCGGTGCCTCGAGGAACGGCGCTGCTGGAGTGGAAAGGTCAAACCGACCATTTCCCGTCGTTCGAAGGTCGTCATCCGGCAGAAACTGAACCATCACAGCAAGGATATCAATAGTATCCGGCACTGTCATAAGCGGACGAGGATGCAAAAAAACGTCATCCCGTCCCGACGTTGCCGGGCTCAGGGGATGACTCAATTGCTGTGCGATCGAGGTTGCTGTAAACGTGAGCAGGAGGAGAGAATATGTTGCCAGCGTCATTTCACTTCTGAATCTGCGGTCGTCGAATGGAGGTTTGTTCAGGCGTTAGTCGGTTCCACCCCCCCAACCGATCAGGAGCGAGAAGCGGATTGTGTCAGAGAGTGGATGGTTCTCCGCAGCCTGGATATAACTGAAGTCAAATCCGTAGATGTCGTATCGGAGACCGGCGCCG
>JACQVJ010000125.1 GCA_016209805.1 Ignavibacteriota bacterium | reverse complement strand
GCGTCGCGTACTCGATTGTTGCCTACCAGACGGCGTACCTCAAGGCACACTATCCTGCCGAGTACATGGCTGCGACACTCTCATCCGAAATTGGAAACACGGACAAGATCGTCCATCTCATCGATGACTGTCGCAAATTGGGAATCCAGGTACTTCCGCCGGATGTGAACGAGAGTGGGAAGGATTTCAAGGTTGTGAATGGCGATATTCGATTCGGTCTGTGTGCCATCAAGAATGTTGGCGAGAGTGCGATCGACACCGTCATCATCGCACGCGAGAAAGACGGGCGTTTCGAAAACGTCTTCGACTTTTGTCGGCGGGTGGACCTTCGACTTGTAAACAAGAAATGTCTCGAGAGTCTCGTGCAGGCCGGTGCGTTCGATTCCATGGGGGGGAATAGGGCACAGTACTTCGAGAACATTGAGCGCGCCGCTGCGTTCGGCCAGGCGTATCAAAATCAGATACTCAATGGTCAGTCAAGTCTCTTTGAAGCAGCCGAATCGAGCAAGTCCGCAATTATCTACCCCACACTAACCGAAGCGTCTGCGTGGACAGAACATGACAAGCTGATGAGAGAAAAGAATGTCCTCGGCTTTTTCGTGACGGGGCATCCATTGCTTAGGTTCGAGCAAGAGGTGAATGAATTTGCAACGGTACACTTCGGTGATGTAGGTGGGTTTAGGAACAACAGCACCGTGCGAGCCTGCGGAATTGTGACATCGGTACGAAAGAAGATCGACAGACGAAATAATACAATGGCCTTTGTCGGTCTGGAGGACTTCAGCGGTCGGGCGGAGTGCACAGTGTTTTCAGACCCGTTTACTAAATTCCAACACTATCTCCAGCCGGATTCCATGGTCATGGTCGTTGGAAGGGGTGAAATGAATGGCGATGCCTTGCGCATTGTGGTACAGGAAGTCTACCCGATGGAAAAAGTGAAAGAGAAGTTCACAAAAAGCATCATCCTCTCGATCAATGTGAACGAGGTGAAGGACAATACCATCGCGGAGTTGCGCACATTGCTCGAAAAGAACAAAGGGAACTGTGCCTGTTATTTTAGCGTTACTGATTCCACAACAACACGAAGATTTCAAACCAGGAAGTATGCGGTGGAACCTTCGGAGGAGTTCCTCACTGAGGCGAGAAGAATGCTCGGGCAGAACAATGTGAAGCTGACGAGCTAACCGAATTTCATGTCAAGGGAGAAGCGATGAAGCCAATTGAAATCACGGATTCAAATTTTGACAAAGAAGTACTGGAGTCTGAGAAACCTGTGCTTGTGGATTTCTGGGCGATCTGGTGTGGCCCCTGCAAGATGGTTGCGCCCATTGTTGAGGAGATTGCCCGCGAATACGACGGGAAGCTGAAAGTGGGAAAACTGGACGTCGACAGTAATCCGGAGGTATCCCTCAAGTTTGGTGTCCGTAGTATTCCAACATTGATGGTGTTCAAAGGGGGTAAGGTTGTAGAGCAGATCATCGGCGCAGTACCGAAAAGGAACCTCGTCGACAAGGTTATCCCGCATATCTCTGTCAACTGAAAGCATCGTACTCCAGAATCTTTGCCCGGTCTCTGATGAGGGATCGGGTTTTCATTTGATGTGGAGTAACGAAGGTTTTCGTATATCACTCCAGGTGCTCAGGACTCTTTCTCGATGGTTGACGCTCTGATCTTTCGAGGAACTGAATTTTGGCTTCCTGAGTTATTGTCTGGAAACCCTATCATTTAGTATGGAGGATCCAATGAAACAAGTTCTGATGAGCACGGTGATCTTGGCGGTATTCCTCGCCCCGGCCCCGGCGGAAACCTGGAAGGTTGACAAGGCGCATAGCCAGGTGACGTTCTCAGTGAGCCACTTGGTGATCGCCGAGGTAAGAGGCCGCTTCAAGGAATTCGACGTGACGATGTACCATGAGAACGATGATTTCACGGATGCTCGGATTGAAGCTGTCATTCGAGCTGCGAGCCTGGATACTGACAATGAGCGGCGGGACAACCATTTGCGGTCGGATGATTTTTTTAATGTCGAGAAATTCCCCGAGCTGAAATTCACGAGCTCTTCCATGGAGAAGACAGGCAAGAACACGTACAAACTCAAAGGAGATCTGACCATTCGTGACATAACGAAGCCGATCGTGCTCGATGTGAGGTTCAACGGTGCTATTAAGGACCCGGGAGGAAACACAAAGATCGGGTTCAAGGCAACGACGACCATTAGTCGGTTCGAGTTCGGCACAAAATGGAGCAGAGTTCTGGAGACCGGTGAATTAATAGCAGGGGAGATGGTTGACATTACCTTGCTAATGGAGTTCGAAAAGGAAAGCTAATCGTTGATTGTCCTACCACAGCTGTGCATTCTCGCGCGGGGGTGCACAGCCATTCTTACCTCTTCTACTGCATCCTGCCTGTTTGATAGTCTTTTCTTTTTTGGCTATATTTGTTCGCGCCCGTCAATTCAATTGACTGAAAAAAGTTACAGCCCGTAGGTCTCTTGTTGCCCCCATTTCGAAAACGCACCCACACTTGCGGCGAGTTGACGTCATCCGATCTCGGAAAGACGGTTACCCTGACTGGTTGGGTGGACAAGCGACGCGATCTCGGTGGCGTTATTTTTATTGATCTAAGAGATCGATACGGAAAAACCCAAATTGTCTTCAACCCGCAGAAGAGCCAAGACTCGCACAATCTTGCAAAGGACCTTCGTAGTGAATTCGTAATTTCAGCAACGGGTGTTGTAGAAGCTCGTCCCGAAGGAACGGTAAATCCGGAGCTTGCCACCGGTGAAATCGATATCATGGCAACAAAGCTCACAATCCTTAATGGTGCCGAAACCCCTCCATTTCCAATCGATGAAGATCTTGATATTGGGGAGGATCTTCGCTTGAAATACCGCTATCTTGACCTGCGCCGTGCGACTCTTCAACGCAATCTCATCCTGCGACACCGCTTGTATCAGATCGTGAGGAAGTATTTCGATGAGAACGGTTTCCTTGAGATCGAGACTCCAATGCTGATGAAAAGCACTCCAGAAGGTGCAAGGGATTATCTCGTGCCGAGCAGGATTCATCGAGGGAAGTTCTATGCTCTACCACAATCTCCACAGACGTACAAACAGATACTGATGGTATCCGGCTTTGACCGGTACATGCAGATCGTGAAATGTTTCCGTGACGAAGACCTTCGCGCTGACAGGCAGCCGGAGTTTACCCAGATTGATGTTGAGATGTCCTTTGTGGATGAGAATGACGTCCTTGAGATGACGGAAAAACTGATGTTCCGCATACTCAAAGAACTCAAGGGAACTGAGATTGAACTCCCCCTGCCTCGTCTCACGTACAAAGAGGCAATGGAGACCTATGG
>JACQVJ010000121.1 GCA_016209805.1 Ignavibacteriota bacterium | reverse complement strand
CTTCATGCATGTCTTCACTCTTCTCGGTTTCAAGGATCTTTGGGACATGGACAAGGCGCATGTCGTTCATCAACATCCTGAATCCCCTCAGCCCGATCAACCCCTGCCCGATCTGCGCATGCCTGTCCACGCGGGAGTTCAGCTCCCGCTTGGAATCGTTGACGTGAACTGCAACAATCCGCTCAAGCCCTATGATTGCATCAAACGATTTCATCATGTCGTTCCATCCTTCAGGGGTGCTGATGTCGTACCCGGCAGCAAAAAGGTGGCACGTGTCGATACAAACGGCCATTCGATCCTCATCCTCCACGCGCGCAATGATCTCCCGGAGCTGTTCGAACCTGAACCCGAGCGCACTTCCCTGTCCTGCGGTCGTTTCGAGCGCGCTCAACACGTTGAACGCCGCAGTCTTCTCATGAGCGATATTGAGTGAGTCGGCGATTCGGTGAATCCCCGCCTGTTCACCAGCCCCCATGTGCGACCCGGGATGAAAAATCAGAGCAGTGATGCCCAACGCTTCGCACCGATTCAATTCGTCAACAAAAGCCGAACGAGACTTGTTGAGAGTCTGGGAATTCGTCGCGCACAGGTTGATCAGATACGCAGCGTGTGCAACAACCGGATGAATCCTTGCTTTCTGCTCCGCGGTTTTGTAGTTTTTGATGTCCTCTTCGGTGAGTTTTGGTGCGCGCCATTGGTTATTGTTCTTCGTGAACACTTGCATTGTTACACAGCCAATGCTCGCACCCCGCTCGAATGCCGTGTGCACCCCACCGCTGATAGACATATGCGCACCAAGAAGCGATTTCATGACACGAAGATACAAAAGTGAGCGGCCGCAGACAACCCCTCCATCGGAGCACGCACATTGAGAGGCACGGTCTTCGAGAAAAACCCTTGCAATACACCGGCAGGTACAACCAACTATGAAATCCAAACTCATCGTGGGTCTGATGTCCGGCACATCGCTGGATGGAATCGACGCTGTGCTGTTACGGGTGCACGGGCATGGGGCAACGACAAGGTTTACCCAACTCGCGTTCGTTGAGA
This sequence comes from Ignavibacteriota bacterium, assembly GCA_016209805.1. GTDB lineage: Bacteria > Bacteroidota > Ignavibacteria > UBA10030 > UBA6906 > JACQVJ01. Next base: position 8,112 of record JACQVJ010000121.1, on the reverse strand, counting down.
AGCAGTTTCCGCAGGGTCTAAAGACTCTTCTACTAAAAAACTCCAACCCCGGGACAAGCAGTGTCGATGATATTGCACGTCTGAATTTTCTTCTCGCGGAGTTGTACGCTGAAGCAGTGGGATCGGTTACGCAGCGTGCACGCGTGAAGATATCAAAGGTCGATCTCATCGGCTCACACGGGCAAACCATCCGCCATCTCCCGAAGCCGCACAGGATGTTCGGCAAGCCGATCCGCTCAACGCTGCAGATTGGAGATCCCTCTGTGCTGGCCACGCTCACTGGGATTTGCACTGTTGGTGACTTCCGTGTTGCCGATATGGCGGCGGGCGGTCAGGGTGCGCCGCTCGTTCCGTATTTCGACTGGCTTGCGTTTCGCTCGAAGACAAGGAACAGGCTTCTCCTCAACATCGGCGGGATTGCGAACATGACCGTACTGCCGAGGAACTGTACACCGGATCAGGTGTACGCATTCGATACGGGGCCCGGCAATATGGTTGTTGATACTTTGATGCACGAGTTTTATGGAAAACCGTACGATGACAGCGGAGAGACCGCATCGCGCGGAGCTGTTTCTCTTGACCTCTTCGACCAGATGATAAGGCATCCCTATCTAAAGCAGAAGCTGCCAAAGTCTACAGGGAGGGAGGAATTCGGAAGAGAATTTGCCGAACAGTTCATCAGCAGAGCAAAACGGTATGATCGTGAAGATATTATTGCAACGGCATCTCAGTTCACGGCATTTGCCGTATACGAGGGATACAAACGTTTTGTGCAGAAGAAGATGAGAGCCGATGAGGTTATCGTGAGTGGCGGTGGCTCGAAAAACCGATTCTTCCTTGACGAGCTGCGTCGATACTTTGCCGGTGCGGGCGTGCGCTTGATTGATGAGTTGGGGGTTTCTTCGGACGCGAAGGAAGCGATATGTTTCGCACTCCTTGCCAACGAAACGATGGCTGGTATTACAACGAACATGCCTTCTGTTACGGGAGCGAAGAGAAAAGTCGTGCTGGGCAAGATCTGCCGGCCGTAACGTCTTGAGGCAAATAGTTACCGACATTTGTCGGGTGGGGGCGACCTGAGGAAGGTGACCGTTGAAACCCTCGCTCTCTGCAATTTATGACCGCGGGCAAGTATCTACCTCATGGACACAAAAGCTTTACAATTTGATTGCAACTTTGGACTTGTTTTTGAATCTCACCTTCCGTAAGTTTGGCCAGCCTCAATTGGCAGGCTTGAAAGAGCGATTCCCGTCTGCAGGACCGATCTATCTCATCACTATCATTTCAGTTTTCTGTTCCTTGCTCTACTTTACCATAACCCACTATTCCAACAACACAATACACAGGAGGCCTTGTATGAGGACTTCGATTACGGTGCGGGGATGCACATTGACGCTGATCCTCTGGGCGTCAATACATCTAACGGCATTCTCGCAAGGCATCACCAGCGCCGCCATAAACGGAAGGGTTACTGCGACGTCCGGCGAAGCACTCCCCGGAGTGAACGTCATCGCAGTACACAATCCCAGCGGCACGACATATGGGACGAGCACTCGTTCCGATGGACGATACAATCTTCCCGGCATGCGTGTCGGCGGTCCGTACACTGTGACGGCATCTCTGATTGGATACCAAAAGCACGTGAGCGAAGACGTCACGTTGCGGCTTTCAGAAACCTTCGATCTCGATTTTCCGCTTGCAGAACAGGCTGTTGAGGGACCAGAGATCGTTGTCATGGGAGAACGAGCTTCCGTGTTCAACGCCTCACGAACGGGGGCAGCAACAAATGTTGCCCGCGAAGAGATCGATCGTCTCCCGACGCTTGCCCGCAATTTTCAGGACTACTACAAAGTATCACCGTACTTCAGCCCATCGACAGCCACCGGGTCCCAAGGAAACGCACTCGGTCGGAATTCACGGTACAACAACATCCAGGTCGACGGGACGAACTTCAATGATCTGTTCGGACTTGGAGGAACGGGAACCTTTGGCGGACAAGCAACGACGAAGGTCATTTCAGCAATCAGTCTGGATGCAGTGGAAGAATTCCAGCTCGTTGTCTCACCCTACGACGTGCGCCATTCTGATTTCACCGGTGCTGGAATCAACGCGATCACGCGAAGCGGAACCAATCAATACAGGGCTTCAGGATTCTACTACGGACGCAATGAGAATTTTGCCGGGACGTTTCCTTCGGAAATCGATTCGGAGAAAACCAAACTGAGCGGCTTTACCGACTACCAGGTTGGCGGCCGGGTCGGTGGTCCGATCATTGAGAACGAGTTGTTCTTCTTTGCCAACGCTGAGGTCGCGCGTTTCAAGCAGCCGTTTTCACGAACTTTTGGGAATCGCGTTTTCGGGACCAATGCGCTCACGGCAGTCGAGGACTCGCTTGTCATACTCTCGAACTATCTCAAACAAAAATACGGTTACGATCCGGGGTCATTTAAGTCGATAAGCCCCATCAGTAACAGTGAGAAAATCTTTGTCCGGTTCGACTACAACTTAAGCGAGGATCACAAAATCACCGCCCGGTACAACTATCTCCACGCCGTTGATGATAACTCTCCATCCCGTGGACGCGGAGCCACCGATATCTTCTTCGAGAACGGACGCTACAAACTGCAGAACAAGACCCACTCCTTTGCACTGCAGTTGACAAGTCTCCTCACCAACACGATGTCGAACGAGTTCATCCTCGGCTACAACGATCAGTTCGACAACCCCGTGTTTTACGGTCAACCCTTCCCAACGTTGTACATCACCACGTACGACACGACGAGCTTCAGAAGACCGCAAAACCTCATTCTCGGATCTGAAGAGTTCCGGCATTACAACGAACTGGGACAGAAGGTATTTGAAATCACGAACAACTTCTCCTGGTATTTGTCGGGACACACCGTAACGCTGGGTGCGAAACTCAACTTCCTCAGCTTCCGCAACCTCTTCATTCCCGACGGCTTTGGTCAGTATGCGTATAATTCCATCGCCCGTTTTCTTCAGGATCTACCTCCGAACGGCGCCACCGGCTTTTCGGCTTATACGCACAGATACTCTGCCACTGCGAATCCACTGCAGGAGGCAAACTGGAAAGCCAATCAGTACGGCTTCTACCTCCAGGATGCATGGACCGCTTCGTCGATGTTGAGCGTCACTGCCGGCGTGCGAGTTGACATACCGAAATATCGGACGCGGCCGAGCTACAATAAAGCCGTCGATGATACTCTCTTTGCATTCACTGGAGTCCATTACCGAACAGACACTCCTCCCAGGACTACGCCAGTTGTTTCGCCACGAATCGGGTTCAACTTGGCACTCGATGAGGAACGCACAGGCCAGATCCGGGGAGGCGCGGGAATTTTCTCAGGACGATTCCCCTTTGTGTGGGTCTCAAACCAGTTCAGCAATACAGGCGTCGATTTCTTCACGCGTGGCCTTATCGTTGGGACCGACACGGTAAAACAATTCAATCCCGATCCTTATAATCAGCCGAAGGGCGCAACCGGACTTCCCAGCGCCGAGGTGGACCTTTCGGATCGGAATTTCAAGGCTCCTTCGATCATACGATGGAACCTTGCGTTCGATTACAAACTGACCTCCGATCTGACCGGCACGATTGAAGGGATATTCTCGAGAACTCTGAACGACGTGTACACGCAGAATATCAACCTCAGGGGTTTGCAGGATAATGCTGCAACGAGCACCGGAGCTGTAAGAGCAAATGGACCGCTCACTCCAGGAGGAAAGATCGTAGGAGAGAACCGTGAGGTGTGGGGAATCCTGAGGGACTCCACAGGGTACACAACCCAATGGATCGATGCAACTCGATTCTCGCCGGGTATCTTCCTTGTCAAAAACACAGACCAGGGGTATAATACCAACCTCACAGTGCAGGTTCAGCGAAGCGTCCCTGTTGGGTTGAACGGAACTCTCGCCTATACGTGGGGCATGGCGAAGGACATCAACAGCAACAACTCAACGACGGCGAGCTCACAGTGGCGGTTCAATCCAACGCCCGGAAATCCCAACCTGCCGCAGTTGTCCTATTCACAGTGGGATCGTCGACATCGCGTTCTGGCAACAGTCGCATACCGGTATGATTGGAACTGGAATGGTCTGGCCACAACGATTGGAGTGTTCTACAACGGCCAGTCGGGGCGTCCGTTTTCGTATATGGTTCAAGGAGACGTAAACGGAGACGGGAGGAGCGATAACGACCTCGTGTACACTCCTAAGGATGAGCACGATATCGTTCTCGTCAGCGCCGCGGGTGCACGGCTTCCGCGATCAAACGCAGCCTATGCGCAGCTCATGGCGTACATCAACGGTGATCCATACTTGAGAGACAATAAGGGACGGATGTCTGAACGCTCAGGTCCCCGCGAACCCTGGTCTCATCAAATCGACTTGCGCCTCAGTCAGGAAATCCCGACGATCGCAGGGCAAAAGTTCGAGATCACTGTGGACATCCTCAACGTTCTGAATCTTCTCAATAGCAACTGGGGCTGGGTCAGGAACACCGGGCCGAACCAGACTGTCAACATGCTTTCGTTTAGAAGCTTCGAAACAGCAGCTGGTCCGGACTATGGCAAACCACGTTATCAGTGGCTGGGCCTCAAGAACACGGACGGTGAAGCAGATCCATTCACGCCCGACAATATCCTTTCGCGGTGGCAAATGCAGATCGGTGTACGATACACCCTGTAAGTACTTTGTCGCCGTCGCCTACAACAAAGCCCTGTTGCTTGCGCAGCAGGGCTTTGCCATGTCCGGCAAGTGGAGATCATCATGGCTGTGGAAAAATCGTTGCAAGATTGAGCGTGAATCCCTGTACTGTCTTTGAGTGAACAGTGCCTGAGTTCTTCGTTTTCGAAATCACCGCGAATTGTTTCCCCCTATTCTCATATACCTCTACTGTCATTTCCTGTGGGTCAACAATCCAGTACTCCAGAACTCCGGAGCCTTCATAGATATTCTTCTTATGGACAAGATCGTAATAGGCACTGGAGGGAGACAGAACTTCCATGACGAGGTCAGGCACCCCTCTGATACAATCCTGCACGATATTCTTCCGGGCATTTGAGACGTAAATGACATCGGGCTGATAGACTTCAGTTTCACCAAGATGCACATCCATGGGCGCGCCGACTGCGATACCAAGAGAATGATCCTTGACGTGACGGCGGAGCTGGCTCGCCAGTTCATACACGATGTCCTGGTGGCGGTAGGAAGGGGAAGGCGTCATGATGAGTTCTCCATCAATCAGTTGATATGGAACTCCTTCGGGAAGCCGTTCGTAATCGCGGGAGGTCTTCTTCTTGTTGTCAGTTGCTGCAAACGTCATCGCCTTACCTCATTGAACCATGTCGTCATGAGGAAGATAGTTAGCTTAGGGAATAGTGTCAACCGTTACCTACCCGCGCCTATCTGATCACAAGCTCTTTCATTAGATTCTGCGCGCCGGAGTACTTGTCGAGCAGAAACAGCATATACCGCGAATCGACATTGATGCTGCGGTTGTATCGATCCTGAAATACATAATCCCCAACAACCGCTTCCCAGTTTCCATCAAAGGCACAGCCGATGAGTTCCCCTTTTCCGTTCACCACCGGACTGCCGGAGTTGCCGCCAGTGATGTCCAGGTTCGCGATGAACGCAACTGGTACATCCCCAAGCTTCGGATCCGCATACGAGCCAAGTTCTCTCTTCAGCCAGAGTGACTTAAGCTTTGGCGGAACTTCGAACGGCTCCACACCAGTCTCCTTTTCAATCACTCCTCCGAGCGTTGTCGCCATTGAATAATGCACACCGTCCCGCGGGTTGAGAGGCAGAACCGTTCCGTATGTAAATCGAAGGGTCCGGTTTGCATCAGGATAGACAAGTTCTCCCCCTTTCCACTGAAGCCATCCTTCCAGGAGTTTTCCTCGCAACCTGCCGATCGTGGATGTATACTTCGAGACCTGTGAGGACACCGGTCCCTGTTCGGCAGAGAGCTTCCTCGCAAACTGAACGAACTCGTCATCGTTGATGTCGTCAACATTCTCCTTTAGTAACTTTCCGCACCCTTCCGGCGTGGCAAGCATCGTCTCCTCGTACAGGTCATGCACAAAATCCCTCACCTTCTGTTCGCGCTCTGCACCTGTTCTTCTTCCGACAATTTGGTTGAAGAGATTCACCGGCTGGTCCCCCGCCATCTCGAATGATTTCAGTATCAGGGCAATGAGTGTTTCTCTATCAACCCATGGATCATGATCCTTGAACGTTTCGGCCACAAACTCATTTACCGGAGTAATCTCAGCTTCGGTCCCCATTTGCTTTGAAGCCTTCGTAAGAGCATCCACGTACGTGATCACCCGGTTGGCAATACGGAGAACATCGACTCCGCCGCTCATGTTTGTAAAGAAAATGTTTCTCCTGTTAACCTGCCGGTACTCATCGCTCGCTTTTTGCATATCTGCAAGTACGGAGCCATACTTATCCGAAAGCGACATATTCGCTTTAACATGCTCAAGGAACTCCTCCTCCTGTTTTCGTTTCAACTCCAGAAGATTCGAGCGACGCATCCCTTCGAGCGTTCCAATGTAGTTCTTATAGGAATTGGCCATGCGTCTAAGCTTGGTTGCATACTTGATGGCAATCGCGCGGTCGCTGTTTCCCGCCTTCTCGATAATTTCCATTCGCGTCTTGAACAAGTCGATGAATGTTGGAAGTGTTTCATCATGGATAAGCTGCACGGACGATGCTTCACGATACCTGTATGTCCTTCCCGGAAAACCCATCAGCATGGCGAATGAACCTTCCACGTATCCCTTCGATGAAACGGGGAGAAAGACTCTCGGCTGGTAGGGAACATTTTCCTTCGCGTACTTTGCAGGCTTGCCATCCGAGCCAACGTACGCACGCATGAGTGCGAAGTCACCCGTGTGGCGCGGCCAGGTCCAGTTATCCACTTCTCCGCCATAGTTCCCAATCGCACCGGGCGGTGCGTAGACAAGCCGTATATCGAGGAGCTCCTCGAACATGAAGAGATAATACTTCACCCCATTGAACATCTCAGAAACACTGAACGCATACTCTGATGTATCCTCACATGCGCGCTCTAATTCACGCGACTTCGCCTGAACCGCTTTTGCAGCGTCATCAAGAGACATGGTATCGTTCACCACCGAGACGACTTGGCTCGTGACATCCCACATTCCTGCAACGATTTTTGCCGTGTATGAGGTTGCAAGCTCCTCATCGTGACTCTTCGCCCAGAATCCGTTTTTCAAGTAATCGTCTTCCACAGAGCTCAGTGACTGAATACCGGCAAATGCTATGTGGTGGTTTGTAACGATCAATCCCTCGGCAGAAACAAACCCTCCGGTTCCGCCGGGGAGAAGAATGAACGCATCCTTGAGACTTGGATTTGTGGTGCTGTAGATCTGTTCGGCCGTTAGCTCAAGTCCGTGCTGCTTCATGCTTGAAAGGGGGAGCTTGTTGATGGAATCGAGGAGCCACATCCCTTCTTCCATCCGCGTACCACCGAAGAACAGAAAGATTGCCAGTGTCGCTGATAGCCAGCGTAGTGATTTTGTTTGCATAACAAGTCCTTTTTGAATCAAGTTGGAAGTTGCTTAGACAAAGGTGTGGAAAGAGCTGGACTTCGGCAAGGATCGACTGCCAATAATGACATGTAGCTCAGTTTTTCAATAACCTGTTAGACGTGTGATCCGCCTATCACTTCTCCGTTCGCTGCCGCTTCAGCTTCTTCTTGGCCGGCGTCGCTTTCTAACACCGGGTGGTAATTTTGTTTTCGGATTTTTCCCCTGAGGTTTCTTGGATGCTAACTTCCTCGATGACTTCTTGTCGCCGCTCTTCATGTTCGGCGGCGATCCTTTAGTCTTCTCCCCTTTTTGTGTTGCTTTCGTCTTCAGATTTTTTTTTTTCGTCCTCAAAGAGATCCGGTTGATCTGATTCTCCATCACCGGTATCCTGATTACCCGAGGCTTGCACCGGAGGTCTCTTCCCCGAATCACCATTTGTCGGTGGTTCCTCTTCATCCGAAGGGACAGCAGCGACGTCAGAAACGCTGTCGCGAGCATCCAGTTTAATCAATCGCACGCCCTGGGT
>JACQVJ010000115.1 GCA_016209805.1 Ignavibacteriota bacterium | reverse complement strand
TTCCGTATTTCAAGTGTGGTGGTCATTCAATCTAATCGTCTTGACTTCGGTGGGCGGCCCGACCCAGCTCGTCGAGGCCTCAGTTGAGGCGTCGAAGTGGTGTCTAATTTCGGCGACTTCGACAAGCTCAGTCGCCGACCTGTCGAAGACACCTTCCTCGGGAATTGTGTGTAGTTCTTTGCCAATTCAGGAAGGAGTTCAGGGTTCCCCTGTATGAGCGCCTCCTTTTTCTTTCTGCTCCAACCCTGCACTTGCTTTTCTCTGTAATAGGCTTCATCAATGCGTGCGTATTCTTCGCAGTACACAAGCGTAACAGGCAATCGCGCCTTCGTATGGTTTGCTCCTTCTCCACGTTGATGTTGAACCAACCGCAACTCGAGGTTGTTCTTTCACTGTAACACGCGGTGTACCTCTGCCGATGGGCAGATGTACTCGCACACCATGCTTGGATCCGATGATGAAGAAACGGGACCTGTTTTGTGGCACTCCAAAGTCGAGTGCATTCAGAACACCATGAGTGAGGGTATACCCTAGTCGTTCAAGTTGCTTCACGATTCGCTCAACGAAAAAGCCGTGTTCCGTTTCGAGTATCCCCCGTACATTCTCGAACACAACCCAATCAGGAGAGTACATTCGCACGACACGAAGGTATTCCCTGAACAACCAGTTGTTTTCGTTGTCAGCACTTCGTGTTCGTTGATTCGATGTCGAGAAACCCCGGCAAGGCGGCCCGCCGAACGCGACCGTCTGCTCATGTGTTCGAGGCAACTCAATCTTCTTGAACTTGCGGATGTCGCCATTGAACAGTTGGACTCCCTTGTGGTTGTGCGCGTATGTCATAGCAGCGTACGGGTCCATCTCAACAGCAATCTTGACATTAATGCCCGCCATTGTCGCGCCGAGGGACATGCCCCCCGCGCCCGCGAAGAGATCGATTCCTACCATACGAGATGAACTTCGGGAAGCGTGAGTAGTTGTGGTCAGAAAGCTGGCAAAATAAGTTACAACGAAACGGCCAAAGATTCAACGAAGAATCTCCTGAAAAGGGACTACCTCTCCATAATATCATGGATGAAAGCCTCGTATTCCGCAACACTTCTCATACGTACTTTAAGACGCCCAACCACGTCCAATCTTGTTGATTTCTGAAAGGAGATCCGACCAAAACCATCATAGCCGACTTCAGCCAACGAGTTTGTGGCCAATCCCGAACACCAAGTTCGAATGTCGAGAACGTATGCCAACAGATCAGACCTAAATAGGAACCTCTCGGTCAGTTGCCCGTGGAAAATCTTGTTGCGATGCTGAATCGCTTCTTGTATCCGGTTATGAAGCCGCGCATATTCCGCTCCGACTAGGTCGCCAACAGAACGGCTATATAGGGCGTCCCAACCGGCGATGAATCCCGAGAAGTAAACATTCCTGTTCTTGGCCAGAGAACTTCGTAAAGGGAGTATGTCTCCATAGTCGAACTCTGGGGATTGAAATGCCAAATGCGTAAACAGCTTTCGCATCTGGCGCTCAGCCTTGATTAAGGAGAGAGCAAATGCATCGACACCCAGAGTCTCAACATCACATCCGAGAATTGCATCTACAGTGGCAAATTCCTCAGCATAACTCATACAATTACTCTGGAAATTCTTTTGTTGATCTGAATGCTACAATTCCGTTAACGATGGATTACGCCGCAAGTTTCTTTGCAAGGGCCACCAATTCCCCCAACTCAACTTTGGAAAACAACTTCTCCACCGCATTTGCGCGAACGTTTGTGAACGGCTCTTTTGATTTCGGATTGCGCCCGCCTGCCCAATTAGATTCACAGAGGCGGACAGGGATTGACGATTGGTGATTTCTTCTTTGGCTTTTTCGCTTCAACACTATCCTTTCCTTGAAACTCGATACTTTGTTTTCGGCTTCTCAACGCCGAAGCCGATCCGCCGCTTGGGTGGTGGTTCAGGTGGTGTCATGAGCTGCCGGATTGTCCGTCTCGACCTCCGTCGAGACGAGATCTCGACCCGCAATGCGGGTCGGACCTCAAACACAACCCGGAACTGCTCATCGTACTTTTTCTCCAGCTCTTCGAGCTTTCGTGCAAGGTCCTTGTGAGTTGAGAGAATCTCGCGCAACCGCACAAATGCCCGCATAATCTCAATGTTGACGTGAACCGCACGCTTGCTGTTGAGAACACTCGACAGCCTGCCGGCAGGCAGGCATGGCAACGCCCTGTTCAGTGAATGCGAGGGGGAGCTTTCTCGTACCACCCCATCTTGATATTCCAAAGTGGAATATCAAGTTCTTGAATTCGTCCCGGGTGAGCTGAAACATGAAATTATCGGGGAACCTGTCGGCATTGCGCCGGACGGCCTTGTTCAAATTGAACGTCTCAACTCCATACAGCTCAGCAAGGTCTTTGTCCAGAAGTACCTTCTGTCCACGGATAAGGAAAATCCGTTTCTCAATGACTTCCGAAGGAATGAGTTGTTTCGTCATGGTAAATCTTCACAGGTCAGGCTATGCTTCAAGTCCCTTAACATGTCCAATCAAGTTCCCGAGCTTATCAAGTTAACTATCAGCTTGATCATCAAGTCTTTCTGCTTTGCGTTGCTCTGTGCAACGAGGAGCGCCAGGGCGACGAGCGCATTGTCGTTGATCTTCCTTTCACCTGTGTTTCTGGAAAGGGAGCCATTCTTTTCCAGGAACCAGATAAACAGCAGCGACGCGATGCGCTAGTTCCCATCCACAAAAGGGTGGTCCTTGATGACAAAGTACAGGAGGTGCGCAGCCTTCTCCTCGATGCTTGGATACAGCTCGTTGCCTGCAAAGGTCTGGTTGATACCCGAAAGAATGCCTTCCAACTTGCCTCGATGGCTTTGCCCGCCGAACAACTCACTCGCCTCATTTCTTCTGGCAAGCTCAGCTCTCAAGGCATGGATGACATCGAAAGCTTCTTGTACCGATATCTCGTGTAATATCTTGCGGTTCAGCTCTCCTGTCGGTAATGCTCCCGTGTCATATTGG
>JACQVJ010000004.1 GCA_016209805.1 Ignavibacteriota bacterium | reverse complement strand
TCGTCGTCAACCCACAGGATTCTTCCCTTCGTGTCTTCCATATGCGCTATTACTTTCTCCATGCTGAAAAAATGATAACCAATTCACGTTTGAATATCAATCAACGGAACATCGCGGGCTACTGAATTGAAATGTGGATGTCGAGACCTGCCTCGTTTGTCGTGCTTCCCGGGATTCGCGAGCCTGACGCATCCGGTGTGATCTTCGTGTACCTGTAGTAAATGGAAGCCGTGACGCGCAAGCTGAGGACGTATTTGATACGAGGCTCGATCACTGTGCGTGTCGATCCCTCGAGAGGGGTTCCCTCGATATTGACATCGAGTTTGGTGATGTCATATGTCTGGCGGGAATTTTTCGTGACGGAATACGATGCACTGATGTCGAGGTCGTTGTTCAGGGCGAGGCCGAAAAGAGGAATCTCAAAGCCCTTGCGCGAATACGACGCGGTTACGGAGATCTCCTGCGCCAGTGTTTGGACAAGGTTCCGCGATGACGTAGCAAGATCGAACGTTGTCGTTGTGTTGTACCGGAGGTTCGCGCCGAGATTGCCCTTCAATAACTCTTTGAATGTGAAGTTCAAGCCGACCAGCGGAGAGAAGCCGTAACTGATTCGCTGCCCGTTGGTGCGCTCGCCGCCACCGCCCGGCTGATTGATGAATTGACGCGAGTAGCTCGATGTATATGCGTGATCCAGCGAGAGCCTGCTGACAAACCCCGAGAACATCGAGAGCTTTTCGAGACCGTCCCATCGGAGTGACCAGTTCACCCGGGGATAGTACTTGCCGAAAAGCTTCCTCATGAACGGCAGGGCCTCAAAACCTTCCTCGAACGCGCGACCGAGCTTCTCTTCATCGCTCACAGTGGTGTCCCTATTCGCCTTGAGCTCGCTATATCTTTTGCTGACCTCCTTCAAACTGCTTTTGAAAATCCCGAGGAAGAGAACGTCCGGGAATGTGAGGAACGATCGCTCAATGCTGCCGGACGTTGTCGTGTTTGTAATCGTCGGAAATCCCAGCGAGTCTGTTCTGAGGTTTTGTGTACGGTTGTACGACCAACCGATGTTCCAATTCAGGTCGAGGCGCGCCCCTTCCCACAGTGATCGGTTCGTCCGGAAAGCAAGCCTGTTCGTCTGACGATATGTGTTGACCAGTGTGCCCCTCGGCGCGCGAATACCGGGCTCGACCTCCCAGCCGAAGAAGGGAAAATGAGGTCGTGCACCGAATCCAACGAGCTTCCCATGGGGTTCTGAAATCAGTCCGAGCTGATAGAGACGAGATGGACCATAACGGGGATTAGCATCCTGGAAGAACGGAACCCGTCCCCAAAAATTCACGAAGCCCGGACGACCAACCACACCGCTGTTCTGTGCACCGTTGGTTTGCGTGAACGTCACGTTGATGTTGTCGTAATCGAGGAATGGAACCTTGATGAGGATCTTCAGGAGATTCTTCAACTGGGCCATTGTCCGGCTGAATCCCGTTTCTCCTTCTGTCGAGGTCGTGTCCGTCGTCTGCACGGAATCCGACCCGGGGACCTTCTCAGGTTCGGGTCTGCGACCGCGCGGAGCCGGTGTTTTGCCGGCCGAAGCGTCCGCGTCAAAGAGTGGATCAAAGAGCTGTTTCAGCTTAAAGTTCGTTGTAAGATTGATATTGTTTGTGAAGCCGGCCGATTTCCCAAGATCACCGCTCGTGAGTGTGTTCTGCCAACTGTAATCGACCCCATAAGAAAGTGAGAGGTCGAGATATTTCTTGATGTTCAGGATGTTAGGAATGCTTGGCTTGCTGTTGAACTGATTCCGCTGGCTGTACCGTGTGTCCTGACCAAAGTTGATAAACCTCTCGTGAAAGAAAATGTCTCCCAGAATGCTTGAGAACCGCCGTTGCTGTTTCTTGGCGTCAAGCTCAAAGTCGAGAAGGCTCGATTCGATGTTCAATCCATAATCACCGGAGAGGTTCATCAAGCCGCCTTCGGTCAGCTTCCAGCCGAACCCGAACTGTCGCGAGGCGGTGAAATTCCGACTGATGATTTCCTGGGCACCTGCCGCTCGCTGCAAGGACACATCCCGTGAACGGGTTGCACTGACCGACCACGTGAAGTTGGTTGGTGCGTAGTAGATTTTCAGATTCTTATATTCATCCAGCAGCCAGATGCCATCAAACAGATCCTTGAACGGCGCAAAGAAATACTCAGGTGGAAGAGTAAGCGCGTACGCGATCTTTGCGTTCCATTGCCACGCCAGCCTCCGAATGATCGCCGGACTTCGCTCGGTGGACTTGGTGTACGTAAACCCAAACGTCAGCTTGTTGAACGTGTCGCGAACATACCATGCTTGCGATGGTAAACCGAGGCGGAATGTGGGGGCCGCATATGTATCCGTTACCCTGTGCGATTCAGACTCGAAGAGGACACGCGCGGCCTCTGCATCTGCTTCGGCCTGCGTCGCACCGGGGCGGCGCAACGTTCGCTGTCTCGCCAGCTCAGCGGCCTCCGAAACCAGGACATCAGAATTCGGGAGATATTTTGGTCTGACCTGATTTACGGTATGGGAATAGGAAAATGGAATCGATGTCCCCCCCCATTCGCTTGGGAAGAACTTCTCTAACTGGACGTTCGTGTTTAATCCCCAGTTGATCCCGGTCTGTCGCGACCCGAAGCGCTGCTCGAGAGTGTGGAAATGAGGATCGATCTTCGAGTAGTTGAAACCGACCGTACCGAGGTCGGCCATCTTCAATTGGGTATCGAACCGGTATGCCCAACCAGGCGAATCATCCACTGAGGTAAGGCGAAGCTCGTTCACCCACACCTGCCCATACACCGGCGGTGGAGGGCGCACGGTAACACCAGTAAGCGTGACACCGATTGCAAGATATCGAACTTGTGTGAGCGACGGATTACCTCGTACCCGAAACGTTGATCCCGGTGGACCTCCTTTCACAGACTTCGCTGGTGAAAGAACATTGACGGAGTCGCGGTCCTGTTTAATGGTTGTGAGATCAGAGAAGTTGATTACTACGTCGTTGAGAGGATCCCACCCTTTATGAATTGGCGCCCTATACTCGTAGAAGTTTAACGAATCAAGCCCAAACCTGAAGAAGATCTCGGCGTCGTAGTTGTTCTGATCGAAGTATTTGAAATTCGGATCGCCATGAACAAACATCTTCATGGTTTTGTAATTGAACAGATCGAGCGGACGCACCGTGTAGTATCTCACCGCCATGCGTGACTCGCCTGCCGGAACACCGTTCAGCAACAGCGCGAGCGACTGTTCATTGGCCAGCACTTTCTCGTCGGGGCGAGTCCTGTCCTGCTCCCTGATGACGCCGGGGGGACTGGTGTACTCCGGATTATCCTCAACACTCACAACGCTCACAGCAAAGGTTGTATCTTCCTTCCTCAGTTCCTGCCATTGGTTGCCTACCAAACTGAAATCGGCAATGCGAATGGCAATTGTGTCTGTGACATTCCTGAAGAACACCCTGATGAATTCCACGTTCTCGAAATTCGGCGAGCCGACCTTGCGCGTGAACTCACGGATCGGGACTCTGAACTGGAACCAGGTGGATGGATACCCGCCTCCAACGATCAGCGGGTTTCTGATCCTTGCGGTATCAAGAGGAATTTCATACTGGAAATAGGAGTTGGCCTCATCGGCGATTCCGTTTGAGTTCAAGTCTTCTGTATCAGGAATTAACCCACTGGGGCTGTTTTTGTTGTTCTCTGTGCCATTGATTCGGAAATAGTCTTCTATCGCATTATTGAAGAAGTAGTCGTCACCACTCGGGTCTCCATCTCCACGCACATCGCCGTAC
>JACQVJ010000113.1 GCA_016209805.1 Ignavibacteriota bacterium | reverse complement strand
TTGTTCGTCCCATAGGTGATATCGCAACCATACTCTTTCCGCCGTTGGAAGGAGTCCATGGTGTTTTGAATGCAGCCCACAGTAAGGCCGAGAAACTCGTACACTTTCCCCATCCAGATGCTGTCTCGTTTTGCGAGATAATCATTGACGGTAACAATATGCACGCCGCGCCCGGGAAGTGCATTCAGGTAGGCAGGCATTGTGGCAACAAGCGTCTTTCCTTCGCCCGTAGCCATTTCGGCTATCTTGCTTTCGTGGAGAACCATGGCGCCTATCAACTGCATATCGAAGGGAATCATGTCCCAGACGAGCTTGTTGCCCATGATGTCGAACGTTTGTCCGACCAATCTGCGGCACGCGTCCTTCACGACAGCAAAGGCTTCAGGCAAAATCTCATCCAGCACCTCGTCGGTGATCTGGTCACGTTGAGACTCCAGCGATTCGAGTTCGTCGTGAAGTTTCTCGCGCTCAGCACTGTCCAGGTCCTCTTGAAGTCTCGCCTTGACAATGGGGATTCGCTCTTCGGTTTCCTTCAACGATTCCTGCAACCGTTGTCGAAACTCCGATGTCTTCGCTTTCAATTCTTCATCGGAGAGTTTCTGGTACTCTTCATAATGATGGTTTATCTCATCGACGATAGGTCGAAGTACCTTGATATCTTTTTCGTGTTTGCTGCCAAAGAGTTTCCTCAGTGCACCAAGCATCATTCACCACACTTCTTGTGATCGTAGCAAAATTTATGTAAATATAGCCACAAATAGCGTGGTAATCAACTAAGGGGACACCGCGGTTGAATAAACCCGTTTGCAAAAAAAATGAACAAGTAACGCCGTGAAGAGCGGATTGACTCTTCTCCTTCTTCTTGCGGTGCAGTGTACTGGGTGCAGTACGGCGCACGAAACTTCGCGATCGATACAACCAACAGCCGGGACGGCGCACCTTCTAAGCTCTTCACCATATCCATCCATAAAAAAAGAAATCGACGCGTTACTCGCCGATTCGATGTTTCCCCCTTCGAACATCGCGATCATGGTTGTTTCACTGCAGAGCGACGAGGTTCTGTACGAGCTGAACTCGAGACTGTTATTCAATCCCGCGTCCAACCAGAAGCTTTTTACGGCAGCGGCGGCTCTCGCATTTCTCGGTGAAGATTTTGGCGTCAGAACAGTTTTGAGTGTAGACACCACAAACGGGCCGCGAATCTTCTTGCGGGGCTTCGGAGATCCACTCCTCACACATCATGAAGTGGACTCTCTCGCAAAGGCCCTCAGTGCTCTGATTCCTACGGGGAGACATTGGAAACTATCGAGAGACGTTTCCTATTTTGACAGCCTTTACTGGGGCTCAGGCTGGGCTTGGGATGACGAACCGGATCCAACCGCGATGTTCATTTCTCCGCTTTCTGTGGACAACAATGCGATACGAGTAACAATCCGACCCGGCACAGCTGCCGGAGAGCAAACAGAGGTTGCGACATCGCCCGAAACGAAATCTGTCACCATCGAAAACGCCGGACAGACCGTTATCGATTCAGTGCTGAATCATGTCAGAGCATCTCGGCGATGGCTTGAAAGGACAAATACAATTACAGTAACCGGAGAGATGCATCCCTGGGATTCTGCAACAACAAAGATTGTGAGCATGTGGCAGCCTGAAAGATACACAACGGCATTATTCGCTGAACGCCTGCAGGCATACGGTGTCCAGGTTGAAGTGGATGAACCAGGCCCGATCTCAGCGACAGCGTTCGAAGCAGTATCCCACACCCGCAGGGTCGATTCGATTGTGGCTTACATGAACAGGGTGAGTGATAACCTCTCAGCCGAAAACCTTCTCAAGATTCTGGGTGCGGAACAACACGGCGCCCCCGGCTCAGCGGGGAAAGGAATCTCCGTCGTCAAGGAGTTCCTTGGCAGCCAGGGATTCGATACGACACGAATCTCAATTGCGGATGGATCGGGCGTTTCTCGTTACAACCTTCTCTCAGCCGAGAGCATAATCTCTTTACTGCACATCATGTACGAACGGCGTGAACATTTCGAGGCGTTCTACAACTCATTGGCCGTTTCAGGCGAAACAGGCTCACTCTCCAATCGGATGAAGGGAACTCTTGCGCAGGGAAACCTGCGCGGCAAAACGGGCACACTCACAGGAGCATCATCACTCTCGGGCTACGTCCGAACAGCAGACGGAGAGTTGCTTGCCTTTTCGATTCTCATGCAGAATTTCCTGGGCAAAGTCACCGCGTATCGACAGCTGCAGGACAGAATTTGCGTATTCTTGAGCGGACTAAGAAGAGCAAGTCTGTAAGCAACGTTGGAGGTTGCAACCCTCGACTGTCGAGACAAACAACGAAAACCTGGACGCCGATTTAACAAAAAGCGGTATCTATCGCACTGAACCTATCCGCACGTCGCCGCCCGACGTGTGCGCATAGATTGTATTTCCCCCTCCATTAACGCTGCCGCGGATTCTGCTCTCGCTGATTTTCCCTGACATGGTGATGGGCAGATCGCAGGTTACCTCCCCGCCACTTGTCGCTGCATCGATATTCGCCGAGATGTTCTTCCCGACAAATATTTCAATGTCGCCACCCGATGTCTCGGCTTGCACTCCTTTGTTCGTTTCCCTGAGCGTCACAATCACGTCTCCCCCGGATGTTTCCGCCCTCACTTTGCCATCAACGTCATTAACATGAATGTTACCGCCTGACGTACTCACTTCAACATTTCCGGTGACCGCAGCCAATCTGATACTGCCGCCCGATGTTTCCATCCTCACGTTGCCAACAGTCTTCTCGGTCTGAATGTCGCCTCCGGAGGTGTTGAGCGTGATCTCGCCTTCAATATCAGAAAGTCTGAGATCACCGCCGGAGGTTTCGCCGGAGACTCTTCCTTTTACATTCACAACTGAGATATCTCCTCCCGCGGTGTTCACATTCAGGTTATACTCGCGAGGAACTCGGACTGTAAATTGAATATCGAGATCGTTCCAGTTCCAGAAAAACCACCTTGCTCCGCCGCGTGCTCGTCCCTTCACTTCCACTCCGTTCGCTGTCTGCGTCGCAGTTAACTCAAACTCCTCAACGTCGCGAGTCGCGCCTCTTAGTAAGGCCACAACAGAAACTTCGTTCGCAGGCGTCCCGCTAACAGCAACTGTCCCCAGATCGGATTCAAGTGAAAGCGTCCCGCCTGGAGTAACGGAGAATTTTTTTTCGATCTTCCTTTCCCCCGCATGCATCGTTGTCGCGTGAATCAACAGAAGCGTCGCAACGATACTGACCAACATTATGTGATGCCGTTTCATGGTATCCCTCCGGTTCTGTATAAACAACGTGCTGAGTCTGAATGTTTAGACGACAGCGATTCAAAAAAGGTTGCAGCGTTCTTTTGCATTTAGGGCTCGATTTACGTAATTTCCGGGGCACTTAGTCATGATCTGCACGTGGAGAGGAACGCAGACTTCGTCCATGCACGCTGTAGTCCTTATTTGCTTGATACTCAGTTCGATGGTTGGCTGCACCGGAGAGAAACCTCAACCAGAACCACGACACTCACCTGAACCACCTACCTCAGTGACGACGCAATCGGTCCCCCGCTTCGACGGCAACCGGGCATTCAACTATCTACTAAAGCAGACTTCGTTCGGACCGCGGAACCCAAACTCAAAAGGACACCGAGAGTGTTTGGAGTTCCTCACGAATGAGCTCAGGCGACATGCCGATGAGGTCAGGCTGCAGGAATTCACTCACACAGGCTACGAAAACGAGAAGCTCCACCTCACCAACATTGTTGCCGTCTTCAATCCCCGATCATCTTCGCGAGTGCTTCTCTGCGCGCACTGGGATACGCGACCGAGAGCGGATCACGAAGAAAACAAGACGCGTCGCAACGAACCGATTCTTGGCGCTAACGATGGTGCAAGTGGCGTGGCTGTATTGCTGGAGATTGCATCGTTACTCAACAATCAGCCCCCCGCAATCGGGGTTGACATAGTTCTTTTTGACGGCGAAGATTATGGATTCGAAGGAGATCACGAACGCTATCTGCTCGGGTCCAGGTTCTTCGCCAAGAACAAGCCGATAGATTACATCCCACGTTTCGGCATTCTGCTCGACATGGTTGGTGACAAGTTTCTTGAAATCCCAAAGGAGCGGCATTCCCTCAAGTTCGCACCTGATATCCTTGATTTGGTCTGGGGTAAAGCGAGCACTCTCGGCTTCACACAATTCCTGGATGAAGTTGGAGAAGAAGTAATCGACGATCATCTGCCACTAAATGAAATCGGGATAAAGACAATCGATGTCATCGATTTCAATTACCCTGACCCAACCCACCGGTATTGGCATACACACCAGGACATCCCTGAACACTGCAGCGCGGAGAGCCTCGAAGCTGTGGGGACAGTAGTTACGCACGTCGTGTACACCCAAACTCCCTGACCATGCCGAAGTCTTTTGCTGAAGTTTCGATCAACGCCGACCGGGTGCTGATGGATCAGCTCATTGCCATCCTCTCGCAAATCGGCTTCGAAGGTTTTTGGGAAGAGAATACTGCGCTCAGATGTTACATCCGGAGCGAGCGATGGAGCGATGCAATGCTCCATGAGATCGATACGATCGTGCGCACGCTGACTCGATCAAGCACTTCAACCCTTCCAAGAATCTCTGTCCGTACAATCGAAGAGCAGAACTGGAATGAAGAATGGGAGAAGACCATCACTCCGATTCATGCAACCGACAGGATAGTAATCACACCCACCTGGCATTCGTATTCACCTTCCAAGGGAGAAATTGTCCTCACCATCGATCCAAAAATGTCATTCGGCACGGGGTATCATGAAACAACCAGACTTATCCTCAACCTCCTACAGAAGCATATAAAGCCCGACATGGACGTGCTCGATCTCGGGACGGGAACTGGTGTTCTGGCGATCGCTGCCATAAAACTGGGGGCTCGCACTGCAGTGGGTGTCGATAACGACAAGTGGTCACACGAGAATGCCATCGAAAACGTGCGGCAGAACGGCGTTGAAAAACAGGTCACCATCATTCAGGGTGAACTGTCAGATGTTCCAGCCGGATTGTTCGACATGATCGTAGCAAACATACAAAGAAACATCATCGAACGCCTGCTTGACGAGATGCGCCGACGCGCTCGCATTGTTCTTCTCTCAGGGTTACTTGCCGCGGAGCGAGAAGACATTATTCGCGCAGCCGGAAGGTCGAACTTCAGATTGCTCGACGAAATCACCGAGAATGAGTGGATCGCCTTTGCACTTGAGTAGATCGTCGTGAAGATTGCCACAATCGATATCGGCACAAACACAATCCTCCTGCTCGTAGCAACGGTGGGTCAATCCGGCAACATCGTCACTCTTGCATACGAGCAGCGCATCCCCAGACTCGGGCGGGGCGTCGATGCATATATGAACCTCCAACCTGAATCCATGCATCGTGCAATCGATGTGATGAAGGAGTATGAAAACATCATTGAGGCACACCAACCCGACAGCGTTGTCGTCGCGGCTACGAGTGCAGTACGTGACGCAGCAAATAGAAATGAATTTTCCAATCTGCTCAGGGTAAACACCGGCTTTGAGCTTGAAGTACTTTCCGGTGACGACGAGGCATACTGGACATACCGCGGTGCAATCAGTGGAATCGCGAACATTGGACATGCTACCGTCGTTGACATTGGCGGAGGCAGCACGGAGATCACGGTGGGAGACAGGGTTTCAATTCACAACAGAATCAGTCTCGGCATTGGTTCTGTACGAGTGACGGAGCGCTTCTTCAAGAACGATCCTCCAACTCATCCTGAATTGGAAGCAGCAATCACGTTTGTTGAGGACGAATTAGCCAGACCGAAAGGCTTCGGATTTTCGGGTTCCACGCTCATCGGTGTGGCGGGAACAGCCACATCCCTGGCCATGCTTGATCAGGAACTGAAGGAGTTCTCGGTGAGCGCTGTAACAGGCTATCGGATGAAGCTCGATAACGTTTATTCCCTCTTCAGGATGTTACGTGAAATGCCTTCTACGGAAATCAGGAAGCTCTCAGAGGTAATGG
>JACQVJ010000020.1 GCA_016209805.1 Ignavibacteriota bacterium | reverse complement strand
CCCCTACGTGTACAGAATGTCATTCCGCGGCGCGTTTGCTACTACACAAGCGAGGGCCGGGCTTGCTTTCACAGGGGACTTCCGTACGCTCATCCGCGGAATCAGTGTTCTTGTTGATGCATCGGTATCGCAGTTTATTCACAGCAGGTTCTACGGTTTCGGGAACGAGTCAGTGCGTGATGCAGCGCTTGACAGGGGAAAATACTATCGCGTTAATCACACCGTCTCAACAATACAGGCAAGGGCTCAAAACTTAGTATATGAAAATGTGACAGCCTCTGTCGGTGGATTCTGGAAGAAGGTCGACCTCACGGCCGAACCGAATTCGTACTTCTCGCTAAACACTTTTCCAGGAACTTCGAGCTTTGATTACGCGGGGGTCCTTCTGGAGGTGAACGCTGATACGCGGGATAACATCCTGGCCCCGTTCAACGGATTCTATGGGTTGTTGACCGCAGCGGTTCATCCCGCCCTTCTTGACAACAAGAAAACCTTTACTAAATTTGATGTGGACTTGAGGAAATACGTTCCATTTTGGATAGCGGGCCTCCGCTCTTCACTCGCGGTTAGAGGTGCAGGAGAGAAGGTCTGGGGTTCTTTTCCTCTGTATGAGGCGGCTTATCTCGGCGGGAGCGCAGGTCTCCGTGGATTTCCTCGTGAGCGATTTGCAGGCGATGCTTCCATCTCGGGAACTATTGAGTTCCGATCGTTCCTGACAAAGCTTAAAGTTGGTGTGCCACTGGGTTTCGGGTTGGTTGCGTTCGGAGAGTCGGGGCGCGTTTTCCTCTCGGGGGAAAACTCAAAGCGTTGGCATACCTCCTATGGTGGTGGTTTGTGGGCAACGCTCCTGGACCGGATGGCAACATTGAACTTCACCGTTGGTGCTTCCTCTGAAGCGACACGGTTTTACATTGGTTTCGGGTTTATGTTCTGATCGTTCTCTTAAAATCTCCCATCATCTCACAAGCACACGGAGGATCTCATGAAACGTGCTCTCTTGGCGGTAATGTTTGTCGTTGCGCTTGCTTCACATGCGAATGCTGCGGGTCCGATCAGTTTCGGACTGCATCTTAATGGGGCGAGCATTAATGTCGATGGGCCCCTGAAGGATGCCTACAATATCGGGTACGGCGGAGGTGTCCATCTGGATATTGGCGTCATCCCCATCGTTGATGTTCGTATCAACGGCGACTACATCACGTTTTCCCTCGACGATACGAAGACGAAGAACTACGTCGCAAGTGTCAACCCCGGAACCGTTGCCGGGAGTTTTGGGTTGGACGGTGGAAGGATCAACATTCTGTCTATCGGCGTAAATGGGAAAGTCGGCCTCCCCACTCCGTTGCTATCACCATACGCAACCGGAGGATTGGGGATGGCAAGGATAAGTTTCACCGATCTCACTGTGTCGTATCCGGGTTTTCAACCCGCGACATTTCCCGGCGGAGGATCACAGACAAAGTTCTCAGCCAATCTTGGCGCCGGTGCGGATCTGAAGCTCGCCATCATAACGATCTACCTCGAACTGAAGTACACCTGGATCTTCACGGATGGGGCAACAAGCACGTATGTTCCCGTCACGCTCGGAGTGACGTTCTAACAGGTTGTTGAAAAACCCCAGCGGCTTGTCATTGCGAGTCCGCCGCTGGCGGACGAAGCAATCTGAACCACCGAATCAATGTTGAAAAGAGAGATTGCTTCGGCTAAAAGCGCCTCGCAAGGACTGTGAAAAATCTTTTTCAATGTGGTACCGAGCAAAGGCATTCCGGGTCATGCATCAAACCAACCCACAACCAGTTAAGGAGAAAACCATGTCAGCAAAAAAACTTGCTATGGCGGCGGTTCTCGGGGGGTTGACGTTTTTTGTATGGGGGGCATTGTCGCACACAATCATCCCGTTCTCAGAGAATGCCTTGTTGGGATTCACGAATGAGGAAGCAGTTACACAAGCGATCCTTGCCGGTTCCCCGAAGTCGGGTGTATACTTTCTTCCTTACATGCCGCAGGGTATGGAGAAAATGTCACCCGAGGAAGCCAGTGCGGCCCGGCACGAAGCGGAAGAGAAGATGGCGCGAGGTCCCTTCATGCTCGCTTCTGTTCACCTCGGCGAGATGGGGTCGATGGGGAACCTTCTTGTCACTCAGCTTGTCACCGATATTCTTGCAGCGCTCTTTATCTGTCTCGCACTCATGAAGGTGAAGGGTCTCTCGTTCTGGAATCAAGTGACGGCCATTGAGTTTATCGGTCTTGCTGGCTTTGCGGCGGTAAACTTGCCGCAGTGGAACTGGTATGCGTTCAGCGGTGCATTCACGCTTGCCGAGCTGTTCGACACAGCCGTGGGCTTCTTCCTCGCCGGGATGGTGATCGCAAAGATCAATCCGCAGATTCAGTCACCTGCCTCATGAGGGGAGTGTGAATCATGAATTGGTCAGGTGGAGGAGTTTTCCGACCTCGCATTCGCCGCATCTTCCCGGGAGACAATAGAATTTGTGGAGTTGAATAGCCCCTTGCTGGAGAAGTGCTGAGTCGATCGATGATTTATTTTTCAGGAGCTGACGCTGGATGACATTGCTGATGGTGTTCTTTTGGCTGACAGCAAGTGATGACAGCAATTTGTGGGCATGCATGCGTACTGAATGATCCTTAAAGATGCGCGCATATAGCAACACAATGGGGACGAGGACGTTTGAAGCGATTTCGTTGATCCGTGCATGGCCAAGTGAGGTCGCAGCTTTGCGCGTGGCATTACCGAACCTGTAATGATGCTTCCAGAATTCATCCGACTCAAAAGCGAGGAGCGTGTGGAATGAGTCGAGTCGTTCGCGCTCTGTCAGGCCTTCATTCTTGAAGATCGTGATGAGGCGACGGAAATTGTCCTCCGCAAATAGCTTTGGAAGCAAGAAGCTCATCGCTGCCAGTCGTGCTGTCGGGAAATTGCTCGGCCTGAGGCGGAAGAACAACCATTCGCCCGGCGAAAGTATCGGAGCCTTGTAGTTCGGACGGATGGTGTTCCAAATCATTTTCAGCTGCAAGACGTATTGACGACTCTCCTTTTCTTCCAGTGTTCTTACGGAAGGTAGGAGCCCGGCTGCGCCGAAAAGAAGAGCCATCATGGTATGAGTTTCGCCGAGCTGATGTTGGCGGAGCGACGCCAGCCTCATTGACTGCGCAAGTCTGAGAAACGCCTCCCGGTTCTTTGAATACCCAAGTGCTTCCATGATCCCCTCGTAAAGCAATTGTTCCCAGAGCGTCCGGTTTGCAAAGTCCTTGCGCGTGTAATCCTTCCTTGGAGGGGGTATGTCGTCGGGATTTCCGTAGTAGCGTGGGTAAGGTTCATGGACAATATGGTTGCTCTCATCAATTAGTTGCTTCAGCCGCTCTTCAAAGCGACGCACCTTCAACTCGATACGCTCGTGCGCGAGCTTTTCCATCCACGGGACAATAACCCGCAACGGGATCCTGTCGTTCAGCGTGTAGCACTTGATCGGGCTTGCGCGGCCACCCTGTTCTTCGAACAGGGTGTTCTCCCATGTTTCTCTGAGAGTTTCGTCGAGAAATGGATGGAGAATAAGAAGCGGGATGGAGCGATGACTCGGTGTGCGCGCTGGTGGGACTTCACCTTCTGCCGTCATCACAACATGCAGGATGACGCGGTTGTAATGCGGATCGAGATCATGCTTGTGTGCGTTCCACTCGGACGCGCTTTTGTGCAACTCCACATCCCCATGAAATGTGATGTTCCCGACACGGATTTTCGCTCCGTTAAAGTCAGGGCCACCGTCCGTGTTCACAACTCCCGGCGAAATAATGTTGACCTGTTTTCCATCAGCAGTTCGCAGGAGATCGGCGGAGAACAACTGGTGCTGCCAGATGTGGCGAAGGAATCGTTCGGGAACGTTTGGAAGGCTCATGTCTGTCGTTTCGGGCGGAAAAATGTCTTGCGATATTCGTTGATTTCGTCACGCAACGTAACGGCGGCGGTCCGTGCAGCGGAAGCGAAATCCTCACCCCGGGATGCATAAATAATGCTTCGACTTGCGTTGATGATGGCCATTTCACTTCTCTTGTCGCAACCGTACCGTACCGCAGCTTGCAAATCTCCGCCTTGTGCGCCTATGCCGGGAATGAGCAACGGCATTTCCGGTGCGAGTGTGCGTACCCGCGCCAAGTCTTTTGGGCGGGTTGCGCCGACAACCAAGCCGCAGTTCAGGTTCACATTCCACTTCCGGACTTTGGCAGCTACGTGTTCGTACAGCGGTCTGCTCCCGACCTTGAGGTACTGCATATCCTTCGCACCGGAATTCGATGTCAGTACAAGAACAAAGACCCCGTGCTGCTTACTCTTCATAAACGGGCTTACCGAATCGTGACCCATGTACGGATTCACTGTGGAGGCAGTGAACCCATGATCATCCATCAGTGCTTGCGCATAAAGCTCAGACGAGTTCCCGATATCGCCGCGCTTTCCATCACCGATGGTGATGATGCCCTTTGGTATAGCTGCAAGCGTCTGATGGATCGTGTACCAACCGCTCGCACCTAATGCTTCATAGAACGCAAGGTTGATTTTGTAGGCACACACCAGGTCCCGTGTTGCATCAATGATGCGCTTGTTAAACTCGAATACAGGATTGCCATGCTGGAGGAGGAATTTCGGGATCTTCTTGATGTCCGGATCGAGACCGACGCAGAGAAGGCTGTTGTTCTTTCGTTGGATTGAGCGAAGCTTCTGGTAAAAAGACATTGCACATCTGCGCGAGGGAGTGGGAGATTGGGCCAATCTCATTCACGAAGCACAAAGACGATTCTTCGAGAAGATACAGGAAAGAGTAAGGAGAAGCAATATCGCGCTATCTCTGCCTCTCGAACGTTCTCACGTAATCGTTTTGAGGGCCCTGCTCTCGTGAGTGGCAGCTGACGCACCCACTCCCCCGGGTCGTGACTGAGATTGCAGTGGACCCGTCAGGTTGGTACTCGGCCCAGAGCCATCCGTTCCCCGAAAGAGGATTGTTGCGATCTTTGAGGATCACAGCATAAAGGACAACCTGATTCCCATTAAGAATCTGTTTGAAGATAATGGATCCATCCGGAAATGATGTCCCTGCCGGCAAGCGACCGCTCTGAAGGACATTGAAGGCAACGGTATTCATGCTCACTCGCACAAGAGGCTGATGTGCTATTGAGCCGTTGAGCGTTCCAGTGGTTACGGAGTCGACGTTAGGGAACAGAACATACGAAGTGAATGGTTGGTCCTGACTAATAATCCTGAAGAACTGAGCGTCGGTTGATACGAATCCCCCCTCAGCTGGCGGCTTTGCGCCCTCATCTTTGCAGGAGAACGATGCGAATAGAAGTAACGGGACAATAAGACGCGAAGACTTTCGATACATGCTCACCTCACAGTGGTTCCAACTGGATGGAATATACGCACGAAGTATCACAAAAGGATCACTCAGTGAACTGCCTGTAGTGCTCAACGACCCATTCAGGAATCGGTTCAACGCGTCCTGTTTGTATGTTGATCATTGAGCTGATG
>JACQVJ010000012.1 GCA_016209805.1 Ignavibacteriota bacterium | reverse complement strand
TTGAACGGGTTGGGATAGTTCTGATACAGTCTAAATGAATGGAGACGCGCATCATCTCCAACGTATGTGGTGGAGTCTTCCACGGTGGCAATGGCGTAGAGATAGGCGTGCGGATCGGTCGAACTTCCCCCCAGAATTGTGGTACTGACGTAGACCGTGCTCCCATCGGGTGTGAATCGCGGATGATGGATAGGGAACACACGGGGTTCGGGATAGGGGGCACCAGGTAGCGGCACTGTCCACAGAAGCTGTCCTGTGACTGTGCTGATCGCCTTGACAAATCCCACATCGCCGAATGTCACGACGCCGCCAGTTACCACCATGTCATTGAGTGGACTGACTGTGGGGTGATACATGATTGTGCCATCCTGGTATTGCCAGTTTGCTGTGAGCGTGCTGGGATTAAGCGCGATGATGCGGCTGGTACTTGCACTGTAATAAACGACACCGTTAGGTCCAACATCTGGCGGAGTCATGCCGTTGTTGGGGCCGTTGTCACGGTAGTACCAGAGGCTGTGTCCGTCGAGGGGGCTGTACGCTTCAAGCACCCAGCCGATGCCGCCAAATGCCCTCATGTGGGTGATGTAGATTGTGCCGTTGGGTGCAACAGCAGGCTGAGTTTGCTGCTGACCAAATGGGTCATGCTGCCCCTCAATCGGGACGGAGAAGCGCAACGAACCATCGGCGAGCGAGAACGCCTGAAGTGTCCAAGTTTCCAAGCGCGGCTCGGGGACGACATACATTTGCTCGATTGGTCCACCGATGTTGCGCGGACCAAGAATAGTCTCCCCACCAGTGCTGCCGTACCACGTGAGCGAAGGGGAACCGGGATTGTTCCACCGCAACTGTCCGCCTCGCGACAACGAATATGCACCCAGCCCAAAATCATTAGCGATGTAGACGTTGCTGTCAGGCCCTATGGCCGGGCCGGATTGAACGCCCTGCGCCCCTGCATCGTTGAAGCGCCAACGTTCTGTTCCGTCAGAATTGATCGCAGTGACTCGTTGGATACTCGCCACGTACACTTCGCCTTCGGGGCCGGCTTGCGGCGCCCCATAAGGATACCAGTTCACTTTGTAAACCCATTTGAGTCCACCGTCGGGAGTCAGAGCAAACACGAATCCTTCCGAACCGTGCACATAGATCGTTCCATCCGGCGCGAGTGCGGGCCGGAACCAGAGATTCTCGACATCGGCCTCGAAAGCCCATTGGACGCGGCCCTGTCGTTGACGGAGTGTGACATTCAAGGGCACCGAGTTGCTTGTACCGCCCGGCGTTACCACCTCTACGCCGACAGATCCGGGACCAGCAAGTTCAGGAACGTACGCCGTTATTTGTGAAGCACTCCAGCGAGTGACGATCGCGTTCCGACCATCAATCGACACATGGCTTGCACCACTTCCGTTTCCGAAGTTCGCTCCAAAGATTCTCAAACGTCCGCTGCGCGTTAGTGTCGCGGCGGAAATGGAGCTGATTTGTGGTACCTGAGCTTCTGCCACTGAAAAGCAGAACAACGCAGCAAAGAGAATGAATGCTGATAATCTATGATTGGTCTTCATAACCATACTCCTTAGTTTTGCGACGAACATGATTCACTTCCCAAGTATCATTCGCTTCGCGATGGAAACACCGCTGGCTGACAATCGGTAGAAATACCCGCCGCTCGACAACCCAGCCGCGTTCCAACTCACCCTATGGGTACCTGGTGTTTGATTCTCCCCAACGAGCACCGCGACTTCCCTTCCTAATATGTCGTACACCTTTAACGAGACGAATCCCGCCTTCGCAAGCTCATACCGAATAGCTGTTGTTGGGTTGAATGGATTCGGGAAGTTTTGCTCAAGCCGAAATGCAGTAGCAAGAGTTTGGTTCAGTTCTCTTCCGATGCCGGTTTGTTGTTGCTTTCTGTGGATTCTTCCTTCGTATCCTGCGGTCCACACGCTCGCACCACTACCTGTGATGGCATATCCCCAATACGGGTTTGGACTTGTCACTTCTCTCGTCCATGTCGTGCCGCCGTTCGTTGTGTGATACACGACTCCGCGCATGGTCAGAACATCGGCCTCGCGCCCTGTCATCCAGGACTCGTTAGGGCTGACAACATGAATCGAGAAGATGTGATCTTCCGTTGTTCCGATATCCTGATACGTCCAGTTTGCACCGCCGTCTGTCGACCGTGCTACAAACCCATACCATCCGACGGCCCAGCCGACGTTCTGGTCGGCAAACTGGATGTCCGAAACTGTCGGACTGGTGAAATAGAGAGGATAGGTACCGGACAGCCACGTTGTGCCGCCATTCGTTGTTCGAAAATACAGCTCACCGATCGTTGTAATCCAGCCGTGCTGGTCATCGACGAAATCGACTGCCCACATGTAGGATGGCTGGTTCATCGCCTGAGTCCATGTTGTGCCCCCATCGGTCGTGCGATAGACGCTTTGGTCATGCCCAAAATCCTGATCCAATCCAACGATCCAGCCCACGTTACGGTTGACGAACTTCACGTCCTCAATCCAGAACGCATCAGGCAGGACCGGGTAACCTATGGACTCCCAGGCGACTCCTCCGTTGTACGTGCGAAACACTGTCCCCCCCGGACCGGCCACAACTGCAAAACCGGTATCTACAATCGAAACGCCGTGCAACGACTCATCCCGCCCGAAGATTTGTCCCGTCACTTCGAGTTTTTTCACATCCCACCGGTCGCCACCGTTTGTTGTCTTGAATACATATCCGTTTTGCCCGACTCCCATTCCGAAATCACTTGTGTGCATCTGTATATCATACAAC
>JACQVJ010000119.1 GCA_016209805.1 Ignavibacteriota bacterium | reverse complement strand
GATCAGGAGTATGCTCTCGCGTATGCCGGCCTCGGAGAAGCATACTGGCGCAAGTATGAGTTGAGCAAGGATTCAAACTGGATTCACGATGCGGTGAAAGACTGCAATCGCTCACTCGAACTGGAGAACACACTTCCCCAGGCGCACGTAACACTCGGCTTGATCTACAAAGGAACGGGACGGTACGAAGATGCTGTCAAGGAATTCAAGGATGCTCTGGATGTCGATCCCGTGAATGCCGATGCTGTACGGGAATTGGGTGCTGCATACGAGCAACTCGGCGACACCGGGATGGCGGAAGCAACGTATAAGAAAGCCATCGATTTGAGCAGAAGGTACTGGGCAGGCTACAACAGGCTCGGAGTTTTTTATTACCGCCAGGGACGCTACGATGATGCGGTTGAGCAATTTAAGCAAGTCGTGGAGCTCACGCCTGACAATTATCGTGGATATAACAATCTTGGAGGATTGTATTTCTATCTGAACCGATGGAATGAAGCTGAAAAATTGTTCAAGCGCTCGATCGAGGTTGAACCGAACTATACTGCATATTCGCAGCTGGGGACGTTATACTACTACAGGAGTCACTACAAGGAAGCAACGCAATCGTTTGAGCAAGCTCTGAAGATTCAGGACAGCGACCATCGTGTGTGGGGGAATCTTGCTTCCGCGTACCTTCGCTCGTCCAACAAAGACAAGGCAAGATCCAGCTATGAAAAAGCGGCTACGCTGGCTAACGGCCAAATGACACTCAATCCGCGTGACGCTACGTTACTCTGTGAGCTTGCCAGCTACTACGAAGCGTTGAACAAAAAAACTGAAGCCCGCGATCTTGTCGAGAAGGCCCTGAAGTTATCGCCAAACGATGTCGAGGTCATGGCACGAGCAGGTCGCTTATTCGAGCTCTTTGGCGATCGCGTGGCTGCATTGCAATGGATTGAAAAGGCTTTTGCGAACGGATATTCGATTGCAGACTTTGAAAACGATCCCGAGATGGCTGATCTCCGGAAAGATCCAAGGTTTAAGGAACTTACTGCAAGGAGGTGATGCACGGGTTGTACGCGGCTCTCAACACGCGCTTGGCCACGGATTTCTTTGGGGGTATAGTTCACCGAACAAAGAACACGGGGAGAATTTCCACAGGAGGAAAACATGCAAAAAGAATCTAGGATTCAGAAGACGGATGGGCGATGGAAGGTGGAGGAGATCCGACTGAAGCCGGAGGACGAGATCACATGGTCCTGCAACGACGACTTCGCAATCTGGTTTCCACCCGGAAGAGACCCTCTCGACGCAACAACAGGAAACCTAGCGAAGGCAAAACAACAGAAGCGCAAAGTGAAAAAGGGTGTTGAGAAAGGAGTGTACGAATACGCTCTCTTCTGTTATGGAGATAACACGATGGCAGAGGGAAACTCACCCCCGAAGATGATTATTGAGTAGACATCAGACACCTGAGGGCCTGCCACTGAGCGGGCCCTCGGCGTTATCACTCTTTCGTCAATCTTCTGAATCTCTCATTCTCTCTCAGCCGGTCCATGTCCGAATCACCCTGGGCTTGGGATTTCAACTTCGGGTTAAGTTGCAGCGCCCTTTCGAGAGCATCCAGCGCTTCCTTCTCCTTCCCCGCGGCAAGTCGAATGACCGCAAGGTCATACACTACTTCGGGATTGTTCGGAGCAAGTTTCGCAGTCCGTTCCATGTGCGGAAGAGCTTCGCCGGCCTTTTTGTTCTTGAAGAGAGTCCAGGCCTCATTCCATGAATAGTTCACTTGTGCAATACCGAGCAGTCGTCCTAACTCCACGAATGGTTCTGCGTGATCATCCACGCGAATATCGATGGCGCGGTCAGTGAAGCCGCCATATCCCGCCCCTTGCTTGACGACGAGGAGCGATGCAGATTGTTTCCCGCGTGAATCCCCTCCCATCCTGTCCCCGGCAACCAGTGCAGTATAGATTCGCTCGGCCAACGTTCCCCGCGTGTTGACGAACGTACTCTCCATCGCGACAACCACAGATTCACTTGCCAGGATGTTGCCTTGAACGGCATAGTCCGGTCCGTGTCGGCCCCCTGCCCATGCTATACAGTCCGTTCCTGTGTACGTTGCCGACTTCCCGTCGGCAGCAACAATCCCGAATTGCCGCCTCGACGGATCCGCGTCATTTCTGAGGAGGATTGTTACGATCTCTTCAGGTGCCGCTCCCTTCTCAAGCAGTTCCAGTCCCTGCCAGCCGAACGAGGTATTTGCAAACGATTGCGTCGCCACTGCGCCAACGTCCGCCTTTGCCCACGGAACCACGGAGCCCACCGCGAAGAAGCGAGATGCGACGGCAACTCCGACTTCACCAGCCGACGGATCACTGGCAACGATGGAGAATGTTGAAATGCTCTCTTGTGAATTGGCTGACACAAAGTTCGATACAATCAGGGCGAGGAACAAAAGGGATTTTCGTTTCATGAGTGCCTCCGGTGAGAATTTGACGCGGACAACGTACGCGAAAACAATGTGGGAATCAAACCTACGAAGTAGGTCAAGCGTCCCGCTTGACCAAAAAGGCTGAGTCTGAAGAACCCTGCAAACAAGAAACTCGATTCGCCAAGCGGGGTCGTCCTACTGCGCAGGTTCTAATAATTCGACCACCCTGCGCCGCTGGTGTCTGACGAGAACGTATCGATCCGCCGGATTTTCTTCTTCTTCCGGCCGAACTCAGTCGGGTTCTTTTTCCTCCGTGCGGGATACCGTTTCTTGTCGAACTTCTTCTTGTGAGGTGTTGCCGAAGGAGCAAACGAAGGAGCAAACGAAGAAGCGACCGCTCGCCCGTGAACCGGGGCCGGCTCCTGCTGCCGTGGCGTGAAGCCCTGGTAGGACTTCAAAGGAAACCGCCTTCCGATGAACTGCTCGATTTTCTTCAGATGTTTCTGCTCGTCACGGGCCACAAACGTAACGGCGTCACCGGTTGCGCCTGCGCGTCCCGTCCGGCCGATGCGGTGCACATAGTCTTCTGCGTAATGTGGGATGTCATAGTT
>JACQVJ010000110.1 GCA_016209805.1 Ignavibacteriota bacterium | reverse complement strand
GCCATGCTGCATGTCGATAATGCCTACTTCATTCCGAATTTCTCCGTCGTTGGCCAGGTGTGGAAGACCAACCTCCCTTCGAACACCGCGTTTCGCGGATTCGGGGGGCCGCAGGGGATGGCTGTTATCGAAACGATCATCGACAGGATCGCGCGATATCTCAGAAAAGACCCAGACGAGATTCGCGAAAAGAATTTCTACGGCACCGACGGCAATAACACAACACACTACGGCCAGGTTGTGGAGAACAACCGGCTGATGATGATCCATGATCGGCTTATCCTGTCATCCGAATATGAACAGCGCAGAAAGGCGGTTCAAGAGTTCAACGCATCAAATGAGCTCTTCAAAAAAGGTCTCGCGCTCACCCCTGTAAAGTTCGGCATATCATTCACCACATCCTTCCTGAATCAGGCTGGGGCACTCGTCCTGATCTACAAGGACGGAACTGTGCTGGTGAACCACGGCGGAACGGAGATGGGACAGGGATTGCACACAAAGATCGCGCAGATTGCCGCCGCGGAACTTGGTGTGAGCGTGAACAGAGTGAAGGTGAATGCAACCGACACCTCGAAAGTACCGAACACCTCTGCAACGGCAGCTTCGGCCGGAACCGATTTGAATGGCATGGCTGTCAAGAATGCGATTGGGAAACTCAAAGCACGAATCGCAGCCGCAATCGCGGAGATGTTCACCGAAAAGGATCCCGAGACCCCTTCTCTGGCCGATGCAATTCAGTTCCAAGACGACGTGATCTTCGACTCACGGCATCCGGAAAGGAAGATTGGATTCGCGGAGGCGATGCCGTTGATGCAGCTTCATCAGGTGAGCCTCAGTGCAACGGGATTTTACAAAACTCCCAACATCGGTTGGGACAAAAACAAAGGATTTGGAAAGCCGTTCCATTATTACGCTTTCGGAATGGCAGTAACAGAAGTCCTTGTCGACATCCTGACAGGTCATCACACCATTCTCCGTGCAGACATCCTCCATGATGTGGGTGACTCGATCAATCCGGGGATTGACCTCGGGCAGGTGGAAGGCGGATACATTCAGGGCAACGGCTGGGTGACAACCGAAGAGGTGAAGTGGGATGAAAAAGGAAATCTTTTGACCCATTCGCCCGACACGTACAAGATCCCATCGGTCCAGGATATTCCACGAGATTTTCGAACTGCACTCCTGCAAGGCGTTCCCAATCCAAACGCAATCAGAAGGAGTAAAGCCGTTGCCGAACCTCCATTCATGCTCGCGCTTTCCACATGGCTTGCAATAAAAGATGCAATTTCTGCCGTGGCGAATCACGAAATCGAGCCCGAGTTCTCTCTCCCTGCAACGAACGAAGTGATCCTGCTTGCTGCTGAAGTGTTGAAATGGAAGAAGAAAGAGAGTATTATGGAACAGACAGTTTCACTGAAGTAAAGAGAGGGAAGGAGTATGAACAAGAGAATAACATCAAGTCCAGAGATATGTGGAGGAGAACCAAGTATCGCCGGAACTCGGATTCCCGTATCGGTAATCCTGAGTTATCTCGCAGCAGGAGAAACATACGATCATATCCTGAAACAATTCCCCCACCTCACAAAAGAAGATATCCTTGCAGCGTTGGAGTATGCAGCCTACCTTTCGACCGAAAAAGCCTTGCCGGCTGAATGACCTTCCTGATAGATGAGAATGTCAGTTTTGACCTCGCGGGAGTCCTTCGCAATGGGGGACACTCGGTAAGCGCTACTACTGAGATTGCACAGCGCACAGAAGATGAGACAGGATTGGTTAGTGGTTTTCTTCGTCGGTACCCTTTCAAGTCCTACGCGGGCAGGCTCGTGACATTGTCCAAGCATCAAACAAGAGTTCGATGAGTCAACAAGCCACATATCTTATCAACATCGATGACTACGAATCAGCAGCACAGGCAAAGCTGCCCAAGATGGTGTATGACTATTACGCCAGCGGTGCACATGATGAGATTACATTGCGGGAGAACCATGCAGCGTATGACCGGATCAAACTACAATACAGGGTCCTCATCGACATTACACAAAAGACTCTCAAGACTGAAGTCCTCGGCCACGAAGTCGAAATGCCTGTCCTGATCGCTCCGACTGCGTTTCAAAGAATGGCGAATGAGCTTGGCGAAGTCGCCACGGCACGGGCTGCGGGCAAAACGGGGACCATAATGGTTCTGAGCACGCTCTCGAACTCATCTATCGAGGAGGTTGTCCAGGCCGCAAGCTTTCCGATCTGGTTTCAGTTATACATGTACAAGGATCGAGGAGCAACAGCGGGTCTCGTTAAACGCGCAGAGGCAGCAGGATGCAAGGCAATCGTATTAACAGTTGATGCACCGATGTGGGGACGCCGCGAGCGCGATGTGCGTAACCGTTTTCAACCTCCGAAGGACTTGACCGTGAAGAATCTCATGCCTGCGGGTCTGGAACAGTTTCCCCAAGATGTTGCCGACTCAGGGCTTGCAGCCTACATTGCTTCGGTCATTGACCCCTCGGTGACATGGAAGGATGTTGAGTGGCTTGGCGCAAATACAAAACTCCCATTGTTGATCAAAGGAATTGTAAGAGGAGACGATGCAAAGCGGGCGGTTGATTCTGGCGTTGCGGGAGTGATTGTATCCAATCATGGCGGACGGCAACTCGATACGTCACCCGCAACAATTGAGGTTCTGCCTGAGATTGTCGATGCGGTAGCAGGGAGAGTCGAAGTCCTGATTGATGGTGGAATACGGCGCGGGACCGACGTCGTTAAAGCAATTGCGCTCGGAGCCAGAGCGGTTCTCGTCGGCCGGCCAATACTTTGGGGTCTCGCTGTGGAAGGTCAACACGGAGTCGAAAGAATTTTGAATATCCTTCGGACGGAATTTGATCTCGCAATGGGACTCTGTGGATGTACTTCTGTGGAAGAGATTCAACGCGACTTGATTTTCTCTCCTCCTGCTATCTCCAGATCTCATCCTCTTCCAGAATGAGGATTCTAGCTCCCACGATATGTGGAGTATCCGAAGGGACTCAACAGGAGGGGAACGTGGTAATTCGAATTGGAACCCGTGACTTCGAAAGCAACGGTGACATATGGATAAAACGCTTTGATCCCTTTGGCCTCGAAGTACGCACCTGTTTGAAAAGTCAGGCGATATATACCTGCAACGAGTCTTGCACCAAGCAGTAAATCTCCGATGCGTCCATCGTTATCTGTTTTCCCTTCTGCCAGCTTATCCCACTTCGAAGAATCATTCTGCAGTTCAAGCACCACCTTGATTCCGGCCGCGGGTTCTCCCCGCATTGTGTCGAGCACGTGCGTTGTTATGGGACTTTTCATAGTCATAACGTTATCTGTTGAATTATCAATCATCTTTCCCCCCTCGGAAGATACGAAGTGCTATCGGCTCGATGAGCTGAACCCATGCTGCATACGATCTGGCGGAGGGATGAAGACCATCCTCAGCAAGAAGTGACACATCCGATACAGCTTCGCGGGACTGAGTGGTGACGTTTACATAGTGAACTCCCGATCGTTCAGCTTCATCACGGTTCTTCGCATTGAACTCATCGATCTCCCCTGCAATCTTATTTCGATCACGACCCTCAGCAAACGGTGTAACGCCCCAGTC
The DNA here is from genome assembly GCA_016209805.1 of Ignavibacteriota bacterium. Taxonomy (GTDB): domain Bacteria; phylum Bacteroidota; class Ignavibacteria; order UBA10030; family UBA6906; genus JACQVJ01. The sequence continues at coordinate 556 of JACQVJ010000110.1, read as the reverse complement.
GGGGATTGACAGCACAAGCACACGGTCCGGGCGACCTCCTGCGAATCCTATTGCTCGCAGTAACAAAGACCTGAATTCGTTCGTGTATTCCTCCAGACTCCGTCCCCGGTACTGGTTGTTTACTCCGATCAACAAGCTGACAAGATCGAAGCGACCGTTAGGCCGTTGTGCTTCGATCGCCGTCATCAGCTCGTCGGTTGTCCAGCCGGTACGTGCTATGACAATCGGGTCTTCGATCTCAACGCCCTGTTTGCGTAACACCTTTACGAGCTGCACAGGCCATCGATCCGAAGGATCAACACTTTCACCTATCGTGTATGAATCTCCGAGAGCGAGGAACTGCAGTCGTTTGTGCTGGACTCCTCCCATTATATTGTAGGATGAGTTTTCAAGCTGTTCGCTTGGTTTGAATCCAAGAACGATTGAGAGCACCAGGATGCCTTCGACCCTTCTCACGTGCGCGCCATGGACGCATTGTTTATTCGATCAAAAAACGTGGCGAGTTTTTGCTCATCCAGCCTGCCGTTTGTACGAACACCGCTGCACAAATCAACAG
>JACQVJ010000001.1 GCA_016209805.1 Ignavibacteriota bacterium | reverse complement strand
TCGGACATCAAGATGCCGCGATTCGATGGGATCAAGCTGCATGCATTTGCCCGCGAAACTTCGAAATACAAACGTACGAAGTTCATCTTCCTGTCCGGGTACAAGGAGGTCTACTTCGATGCCCTGAAGCTTGACCCGGAGATCGATTTCCTCCTTGACAAAACGACATCACCATCCGAGATCTTGAAGTCCGTCAACGAGCTGCTGTTCGGAAAGTTTGTGCGCATGTGGGTGTAGGAAGGTGAGCCAACGAGATCAGAGCCACGTTTCGCGGCACGACTGACATGAATATTCTACTGGTCGACGACAACCGGGATTTCTTGCATACCATGAAGCAGGCTCTGTACGCCAGAGGGTACACGGTATACATAGCGGAGAACGGAATTCAGGGATGCGAGATTCTGACAGCTACCAACATCGACCTCTTTATTTCGGACATCAGGATGCCGAAGTTCGACGGAATCAGACTCCACGCTTATGCAAGAGAGCTTTCACGTTACAAGAACACGAAGTTCGTTTTTATCTCGGGTTATAGAGATTCGTACTCCGATGTGTTGGCACTGAATCCCGAGCATGATTTCTTTCTCGACAAGACAACACCACCACATGAAATTGTGGCCTTCATTGATAAGATCCTCTTCGGGAAGTTCGTTGGAGTTTGGGTGTAAGAATTCGCCACTAAAAAACAAAGGACATTACAATGAATATTCTCATCGTTGATGATAATCCAGATTTCCTTTCAATGCTGAATGAGATTCTCTTCCTCCACGGGTACAATACATTCAGCGCCGAAGACGGATTGGAAGGATCCACGATTCTAACATCGCAAGAGATCGACCTCATCATTTCCGATATCAAGATGCCGACGTTCGACGGCATCAAGCTTCACTCGTTCGTGCGCAATTTGGATGCCTACAGGAGAACGAAGTTTGTGTTCCTCTCTGGACACAGGGAGGAGTTCAAAGACATCATCACGCTTGATCCGGAAATCGATTTCTTCCTCAATAAGACAACATCCGTTTCCGAGATCGTGAGGGTTGTTGATGAACTGCTGTTCGGCACATTCGCCGGAACATGGGTCTGACGGGTCGTCGTATCGTTAAAGCCTGCCTGCAAGAACCACAACAGCTTTAGTGGTTTCGACAATTCCACCACGATCGTCGATAGCCTCGAACAGCACAATGTACATTCCGATCCGCGCCTTCTGCCCAGAATCATCGCGCCCATCCCACACGATCTGACCACGACTCCCGGCGGGTTCATTATTTGCAACCGTGCGAATCAGTCTCCCTTTCACGTCATAAATCCTGACTCTGATCACCGATACCAGAAGCGGAATCTCGTACTGAATGATGGTGAAATCCTCATGACCATCACCATCCGGAGAGAATGGATTCGGAGAGAATGAAAGGCGGGATTGCGACGGCAACACGGTCGCATGAATGCTGTTCTGCAAGCCCGGTGTTCCTCCCGCAGGATTTGCACAAGTACTCCAATTACGCGCATCGTTCGATCCGAGCCGCGGGTTGATCTTCTCCAGCGAACGTCCTGTCTTATCCGCAACGCCGGGATTATGCCACGCGGGAAGATAGCTCACACTATCGATCACTGCACCTGTAAGATCGCGCAGCACTATGTCGTCCCCGTCGTTGTTGAGACCCAAACCGGACTTATTTACCACAGTTATGAGCCGCGGGTCAAATGTTCTCAGGTACGGAAACAACGTGAGTATGCTTGAGTCGGATGCAAGAACAAAGATCTCCCCTTGTTGGAGCATGCTCGATTCTGAGGATAGGATGGATTCGTTCACAGAACCTGAGGAGGCAGGACGATCAGTTATCGTCCACTGCCGGAGATCGACACTTTGATCGCTCACATTCACCATCTCAACATATTCTGCATTCCCCGTCGACGGTGCAAACATGACTTCGTCAATCACGAGCATTCGTCCGGCATAGCCGACTCGAACAGGAAACAACAGAACGTTGTTTGAAAGACGGCTGTCCGGCGGATAGTCAATCCGCGCGATAACATTATGAAGCCCACCGCCAGGGTTCATCCACTCAATATCCGACACAAGCGTATCCCTTGGCGACAGTGACTGTGACACGACCACTTGACTGAAGAGCTCATCGGCACTCCAGAGGGAATCCCCGTTTGCGTCATCATAGAGCAGGATTTGAAATTGACTGCTCGGAAGCTTGCCGACATTCTGAACCGTCACGGAGAGGCGTGCGATTTGATTCAGGGAGACATTGCTTGACGCACGAAGAGCTCGAAGATCGTGATCTACTGCCACTACCGAATTGGCTCTCCCGGGAGTTCCCCCGAGCGAATCGACTGATGAAGACCAATTTGCCGAGTCCGTCGAGAAGCTGAGCGCGTCGATACGTTCTAGCGATACTCCACCGGTACCACCCCAGACCGAACTGAAGAGAACACTATCCATCACTCCTCCTCGACCATCGAGAAGGACAACGGCGTCGCCCCCGTTGTTCCACAGAAATGTCGGCAGTGAAGACGCTTGAACAACCAGGCCCGGAATACCGGCATATGATCCTCTTATCAATGCAGTGTCTTTTGCCACCACCATGTACGCCGCGGGAGGAAGAAGCAGAGCCGAAGCTGAGATCACATATCGTGAGGACGGCGATCGGTTGCCGACCTTCCAGTTCTTCAGATCGATGGTGTCGGGTGAGACATTGATCAACTCAACCCATTCGGGAATGCCTGCCGGAGGAGCGTACATGATTTCATTGATCCGTATGCTCCCCTGTGCATATCCGACAACGAACGAGTTAATACGGATATTGTTGAGGGTATCTTCATCGGTTGGATAGACTACGCGAGCAATGAATCTTCTTTCGCCGAATCGGGTCGCAGGGGTCACCGTTGAGAATTCCACAGAGTCTCCTGAGAGTAAAACTCCCTGGGATGAGATGGACCTGATCAACTCAAACTCTTGCGCTACTGAATCCATGTTGATGTCTTCAAAGAAGCGAAGCGTAAACAGATCGGCAGTCGCAAGTCCGTTGTTCAGAACTCTGCAGATAATCCGAACCGAGTCTCCAACAATAGGAAACGGAGGAACAAATGAAAGCTCCATTGCTGCGAGATCATTCTCTTTCCTGGTTACAGTGTTCTTTCGACCGGGGGTGCTGCCAAGCGGAGCCGTCGAGCTTCTCCAGTTGGTCGAATCTTGGGGCGGAGTTAAAACTTCCACCCTCTCCAATGACCTCCCGCCGACTCCGCCCCAAAATGGTGAATAGAAGACGCTATCCATGCGCAACGCCCGATTATCGTAGAGAACGACGGCATCCCCATTATTACTGAACAGAAACGTCGGAAGAGACGTCGATTGGATGAGAAGGCCCGCGATCGATTGGTGCCGTTGCAGCAGCAATGCGCTGTCTTTTGTTACAACGAGGAATCCCACGGGTGGCACAAGTGTGCGATTCGACGAGATCGTGTATCGCGTCGAGGCGGAACGGTTCGCAAGTTTCCAGTTACGAATATCCACACTATCGGAATAGATATTCTGGAATTCCACCCACTCGGGCTCACCCGCGGGAGCATACATGATTTCATTGATTCGAATTACTCCTTCAGGATAACCGATTGTCACACTTGCCACACGTTTGTTGTTCAGGGTGTCTTCGTCACCAGCAAAATGAACCACCGTGATGAAGAAGTATGTCCCTGCCCCGAGTCCGGTCAGGACGAATGGCACGTCAGTCGACGCAAGAGGTTGCAGAGAATCTCCAATCGCAACTGAGCCTGTGAGCTCGGATGGCTGCGGAATGGAATCACCGTTCGCATCTTCGAAGAACAAAAGCTGAAATTGGGGCACACTCTGGAGGCCGATGTTCGTGACCGAGGCACGCAATAAGATCGAATCCCCTATCGTAGCGACAGTCGGCTGAATGACGAGCGTATCAATTGTCAGGTCAAAATCTTTGCGGGAGATTGAATTGCGCACCCCAGGCGTGCTGCCAACCGAGTTTCGAGACGTACCCCAATTCGTTTGCGTTGTTGAGGACCCCAGTGGATCGATCCGCTCGAGCGATCTTCCCCCTGTGTTCCCACCCCAACCGGGCGCGTACGTGAGGCTATCCATCATCGCAACACGATTGTCGTACAGCACCACCGCATCGCCGCTGTTGTTCAGCGTTGGGAAACCGGAAACATTGAAAACTCGCGAGGGGAGTGTAGGATGAATATCGAGCAATGCGGCCGAGTCTCTGGTGAGCACAACATAGCCGGTCGGAGGAATAGCAATGCTCAGTGTTGTGATTGTTCTTTTCGTCGCCGTGTTGTTGTCCGATATCAGCCAATCTTTCAAACTTATCGAATCAGATCTCGTGTTGTACAACTCCACCCACTCAGGTTCGGTCCCTGTTGGTGCATACATGATCTCGTTGATGACGACACTTCGAGGATAATAACCAATCAAGAGCAAAGAGAGGCGCTGGTTGTTTTGCAAGTTCTCGTCGGGTTGGTACACCAGCTTTGCGATGATAATGTTTCTGCCCGGTGGGAAGACACCAATCGGCGCGCTGAGCTCGACAGAGTCTGCCACAACAAGTGGAGAGACGGCCTGGACGGTCGAAACAAGCTCAAGAGGTTGCGGGATCGAATCGTTATTCGCGTCGATGTAGAATTCAACGAGGAAGCTCTCGGCGGTTTGCAATCCAAGGTTGAGGATAGTCGCCCTCGCAAGGACAGAGTCCGCTTCTACCGGCAAGGCCGGACTGAACTGCAGTCGGGCAAGAGACAGGTCTGCAACCGCTTGCACGGTCACGCCAACATCATCGATTCTGAAAGTCCCCGTTGATCCCGACACATCAGCGATGATGCGCCAGCGAAGCATTACCCTGCTGCTTGTCCTAAGAGTCTCTGGTAGCACGAATAAGTGACGCACATAGTTCGTGTGCCCGGGATTTTGGAGCGTGTCGCCAATCTGCAAAGCGAATGTGTTTCCGCTGTCCAGCGAAGCTTCGAGAACAACTTTCGCGAGATGCGTGGCAGTTCGCCGCGTGTAGAATTCGATTTCGTCGGGCAGCCTTCCAAAGAAATCCAGTGCGGGAGACGTCAGAGCCTGTGCGATGGTGGCATTAGTGGAGACGACCGCATTAGGGGCTGAGCGAGGGGTGCTTGAGGTAGTCGTAAAATCATCAATACCGGGAGTTCTGTTTTGCGTTGACGTCCAGCCCGGAGGCAATGTTGGCGGTGTGACCGAATCGAAATTCTGTTTGTACGGAAGGAGAAAAACCTGGCCGCTGGCAGGAACATGGGCCGCCCCAAAAGTTGCTCCCCCAAGTATCAGGATCCACGCGATCCCGCTTCTCATGGTTGTTCACCATGGTGAGATGGGGGGAGGCCCGCATGATTTTACAAAACGAATCGACAAGAAGCAAGCGCCTTACACAAATCTCCTTTTGTTGACTTTGTGGGGCAGAATCTCTATGATAAGAGCAATTTATGGCCCAACGAGAATCGACAGGAACTTTGGACGAGAAAAAGCACAGGATACTCTTTGTAGATGACGATCAGGAGCTACGGGAGATTGTAAAGGGTCACCTTACCGAAGCTGGATACAACGTTGACGATGCCAAAGATGGGTTTGAGGCCATCGACAAGCTGCAGCGTGGAAACTACGATCTCCTCCTCTTGGATATTACCATGCCGGGGAAGAGCGGCATAGACGTGCTGAAGTTTAAGCATGACCAGAATCTCCCCTGCCGTGTGATCATGCTGACCGGTATGGTAGGCCTATCCTTCGCAATCAAGAGCGTCAAGCTCGGCGCTGATGATTATATTACCAAACCATACAACATGGAATACCTCCTTGCATCGATCAGCAAGGTACTTGCAAAATGACTTCCCCAACTATTAAGAAAAAGGCGACCCGTTGTGGGCCGCCTTTTCTTTTGCACTCCCGCGATTATCATGTCCCGGCAGCATAGTCAGTAATGTACTTGACTTGCTCTGGTGTGAGCTTGTCGATAGCAAGTCCCTGTGTTCTCAGTTTCAGCGCAGCGATTTCCTGGTCCTGCTCTGCAGGTATATCGTGCACCGTGTTTTCCAATCGCTTCCCTTTTTTATGAAGGTCGGCAAGCCGGAGCTGCGACATGAACTGATTCGCAAACGACATATCCATCACTTCTGAAGGATGACCTTCCGCCGCCGCGAGGTTCACAAGTCTTCCCTGCGCCAGAACGTAGATGCGGCGTCCGTTCTTCAGCGTATGCTCCTCGTTGTTGTTGCGAACCTCACGTTTTGATTTCGTGAATTTTGCGAGCTCCCCGAGATTGATCTCGCAGTCATAATGTCCGGTGTTGCAGACAACGGCGCCGTCCTTCATTTGCTCGAAGTGTCGCTTTACGATAATGTCATTCACACCTGTCGCGGTGATAAAGATATCGCCGACCTTCGCTGCCTCATCCATCTTCATAACTCTCATGCCGTCAAGCGTTGCCTTCAATGCCGCTGTCGGTTTCACTTCCGTCACGATCACATTAGCTCCAAGTCCCTTCGCCCGGATGGCAACTCCTTTTCCACAATGACCGTATCCTGCAACGACAACGTTCTTTCCGGCGAACAACACACTTGTCGCACGAAGAATGCCGTCGAGTGTCGACTGTCCGGTTCCATAAACGTTATCGAAATCCCACTTTGTCTCGGCATCATTAACGGCAACGACCGGATAAAGCAGAGCGCCATCTGCAGCCATTGCCCGCAGTCGATGCACCCCTGTTGTGGTTTCCTCGGTTCCACCGATCACGTACTTTTCGGCAAACTCCGGATGGTTTTTGTGGATGGTAAATATCAGATCGGCGCCATCGTCAAGCGTCAGGTTCGGGTGGAACTTGAGCGTCTCCTCTATGCACCAATAGAACTCCTTGACGTTCATCCCATGCCAGGCGAAAATCGAGACGCCGTCGGCTGCAAGTGCTGCCGCAACAGCATCGTTGGTTGAGAGCGGATTGCAGCCGCTCCAACTCACCTCCGCCCCTGCTTCGACAAGGGTTTTCACCAGCACGGCTGTCTCTTTTGTAACATGAAGACACCCCGCGATGCGATACCCCTTCAGCGGCTTGGTCTTGCGATATTTCTCACGCAACGCCATCAGTACCGGCATGCGGGATTCCGCCCAGTCGACCAGCTTATGCCCTTCAGCGGCAAGTTTGAGCTCTGCTACTTTGTACTTTCCCTCTTTGTGGTCCATTTCTTCCTTATTGGGATATGATGTGTGAGTTCGTTTCTTGCAACAACTTATCGCGCTGCCCGGCGAAGGAGATTCACGAGGTCAAGTTTTTCCCATGTGAAATCCTTTTCATCTCTTCCGAAGTGTCCGTACGCTGACGTCTTGCGATAGATCGGGCGGAGCAGATTGAGTCGCTTGATAATACTGCGCGGAGTCATGTCAACATCTTTCTTGATAATCCTGTCCAACTCTTCATCGGGAATGCGGCCCGTGCCGAAGGTGTTCGTGTGAATGGAAACCGGCTCCGCAACACCGATCGCATAGGCAACCTGGATCATGCATTCATCGGCAAGACCGGCAGCAACGACATTTTTTGCAACGTGCCGCGCAGCGTACGCCGCGCTCCGATCCACTTTGGACGGATCCTTCCCCGAAAAGGCACCACCCCCGTGCGGCGCACGGCCTCCATATGTGTCGACGATAATCTTCCTGCCCGTGAGCCCACTATCACCATGTGGTCCGCCAATCTCGAACCGCCCTGTTGGATTCACGTGAATAATCAACTTCTTATCACGGTATTGAGGCGGAATCACTTCATTGATAACATGGTGAACGACATCATCCTGAATCTTCTTTTGCGAAACATCTGCGTCGTGCTGGGTCGAAATAACGACTGTGTGAACACGAATCGGCTTTCGACCATTGTACTCAACCGTCACCTGAGACTTTGCGTCCGGTCGCAGATAGGGCATGAGCTTCGGCTGCTTTTTCCGTATGTCCGAAAGACGTTTCACAAGCTTATGCGCGTACATGATCGGCATCGGCATGTATTCAGGCGTCTCGTTCGAGGCATACCCGAACATCATTCCCTGATCGCCCGCTCCACCTGAGTCAACCCCCTGGGCAATATCCGGTGATTGCGAGTGAATGCTCGAGATGACCGAGCACGATTCGGCGTCAAATCGGTATTCCGCCTTCGTATACCCAATGTCGCGAATGACGTTTCGCGCGATATCCTGCACTTCGATATATGCATTCGTTGTGATTTCCCCTCCCACAAAAGCAAGTCCCGTGGTAACAAAGCTCTCGCACGCGACACGGGCGTGTTTATCCTGCGCGAGAATTGCATCGAGCACTGCATCCGAAAGCTGATCACAGACTTTGTCGGGATGTCCTTCGGATACTGACTCAGATGTAAAGAGGTATGGCATAGTGAGCCCCCATTGTAGTCGTATTAGTTTACTTCGAATCGTCCCGGCGGATTTCCGCACGGGGATTCGTGTGGCCAAGAGATTTCAAGAGTGAGCATCGGGAATCGTTCTTCTCCCATCACTTTCTGACAGTTTGAACAGGAAGGCAGGAATGTACCAGAAGCAGACGAACTCATCAATTATCAATAGAAATCAATTTCCGACGAGCCGCCCACGTTGATGCGCTTGTATCCTCCTTTCAAGACCGAACCATTTCCAACGATCGAGTTATCCAAAAGAGCCTTGTGTACCTGCGCACCTTCACTGATGATCGAATTTCTCACGATCGATTCACCGATGACGGCATTGTCGCCCACCGTTGTATAAGGGCCGATGACGCAATTGCTCAGCTGTGCTGAGGGTGCGATATAGACCGGCTCGTTGATAACCACTCCGGGAATTTTGCGGGAGGTCGATTTCTTGTCCAGCAATGCGCGATTGGTCGAGAGAAGCGTCTCAGGTTTTCCGCAGTCGAACCAGCCGTCGACCATAAACGTCTTCATCTTCTCCCCCTGCTCTATCATTATCTGCAGCGCGTCCGTGAGCTGAAACTCCCCTTTCGTTTTGATATCTTTGTTCACCAGTTCATTAAGCGATCCGATGAGAAGATTGGAATTCCTGATATAGTACAGCCCAACCACAGCCAGGTGACTTGTGGGATTTTCAGGTTTCTCAACCAGCTTCGAGATGAAACCGTTCATCGTTTCTGCAACGCCGAACCGCCGCGGGTTGTCGACGGTTTTTACTCCGAGAGCAGAGTGGGGACCTTTCAGTACCGGGCTGAGGTCGACGTCAAAAATCGTATCGCCGAGGATTATCAATACCGGCTCGTCGGTGATGGTGTGCCGTGAAAGATAGATCGCGTGGCCGAGCCCCTGACGTTCTTCCTGGTCGATGTAATCAACATGCAAATCTGGATATGCGGTCGAGACATAGGTGCGTACCATGTCACCCATATGTCCCACAATAATCGTCGCCTTGCTAATCCCTTCGCCCATTATCTTGTCCAGAATGTGCGCCAGGATGGGTTTGCCGGCAACATTGAGAAGAACCTTGGGGAGCATATATGTGTGGGGACGGAGCCTGCTTCCTACTCCTGCAACCGGAATTATTGCTCGCATGTGTCGGGTGCTCAGCTCCAATGGTGGTGAATCTCTGACGGGGATTTGGCCACTAAAGGTACGCAACTATACAAAGATAATCAAGAATGCCCACTGAGCGGGATCAATCGAATCGGTCAGCTTGATCGAACCCTCTTTGCTAATTCCCTCGAGGGGGTCTCTATCATGTCATGAAGTTCATCAGGAGTTTGTCCGTCTTCAATGTTACGCTGTTCATTGTCTTGATTATCAGAGGCGAATTGGTTATCATTTTTTTGCAATCCGCGGTTCCATTCCCCTGAATCCGAAAATGCCGAAAAGGAATCCCTCGCGAAGCACTCCCTCGCGCAAGAAACAGCATGTTGATCTCACACTGAGGAAGGATGTAGGGTTCAAGACAAAGAGGACGGGTCTTGAGGAACTCGAATTCGTGAACAACGCCCTCCCGGAGATCAACCTTTCGGAGATCGACACATCTGTCAGGTTCCTCGGACGCAGGCTTGCCGCTCCACTCATGATCTCATGCATGACGGGCGGATACGCTCACGCCCTGGAGATCAATCGCAACCTTGCTGAGGTGTGTGAGGAAAAGTCGATCGCGATGGGAGTTGGAAGCCAGCGACAGGCAATGGAAGACAGTCAATACCATCGGACATTCAGTGTCGTCCGCGAGGTTGCCACGTCAATCCCGATCATAGGTAATATCGGAGCCGCGGAGGTTGCGCGAATGACCACCGTTAATGATGCAAGAAAACTCGTTGAACTTGTCAGGGCCGACGCCTTCACGGTTCACCTGAACCCATTGCAGGAGTTCCTCCAACCCGAAGGAAATACTGATTTCCGCGGAGTACTGGCCGGTATCAGGCGCCTCGTCGAGGAACTTCCGGTACCGG
>JACQVJ010000106.1 GCA_016209805.1 Ignavibacteriota bacterium | reverse complement strand
GGCCAAGATATACATACGCGAGGAGTGCTGATGAAGAGAGAATCTTGTCGGCAAGGGGGTCAAGGAATTTTCCCCATCGGGAGATGTACCCGAGTTTGCGCGCCACCCAGCCGTCGTACCAATCGGTGAGAGCAGCGATAATGAAGACGACAAGTGAAATCTGCTTTTGAAGCGATGATGTTGAAAGGAGCATCACAACGAACACAGGAGTGAGAACGACCCTGAGCAGGGTCAGCTGGTTGGGGAGATTAAGTTCAAGGTTGATCTTTGGCATGATTTCCTGTTCGTCGGTGACGAGGCAACCAGGTGAAACGACAGGTATAGAACAAAAAAGCCATCTATCCTGTGATGGCTTCTTACTGGAGTCGTGGGCAGATGGATCAAGCTGCTTTGAGAACTCTGTTCGATTTCAGGCATGTCGTGCACACTTTCAGCCGTCTCGTCTGTCCGTTTACCTGAGCACGGACGCTCTGAAGATTGGGAAGCCATCGCCTGCGCGTTCGATTATGAGCGTGGCTAATGTTGTTTCCGCTTACCGGTTTCTTTCCGCAGATGTCACAAATTTTTGCCATTCCGCTTCCTTGAGATTGATTTGACCGGGACAAATATATGGAAAAATCGCTTCGCTTGCAAACCTCTGGAGCAACTTCCATCGTCGAGTAATCTCTCTCACTTAGAGTAACCGAGCGATTCGGCCTCCGATTCCTTGAAATTCAGCGGTCAATTGTGTAAATAACGAACGTAGTTTCATAGAAATTCGTCCGTTCGTACTAAGCCATGATCATACTTGGGATCGAAACTTCCTGCGATGAAACATCGGCGGCTGTCCTTGACGGTGGGACTGTGAAGTCGAATGTCATCTCCTCGCAGCTCGTGCATGCCAGGTACGGTGGCGTCGTTCCCGAGCTCGCATCGCGCGCTCACCAGCGGATGATCATTGAAGTCGTTGACGAGGCGTTGACGAAGGCGGGGGTCACGAAGAATGACCTGCAGAGCATTGCTGCTACACAGGGACCGGGACTTGCCGGTGCATTGCTCGTCGGACTCTGTTTTGGGAAAGCGATGGCGTATGGACTACAAGTTCCGTTCGTGGGAATCAACCATATGGAAGGTCACCTGTACTCCAATTTCCTGACGAAAGAAAAACCGTCATACCCATTTGTCTCGCTCATTGTGTCCGGTGGGCACTCCATGCTCGTTCACGTCAAGGCTCCCTTTGAGCATCGCGTACTTGGTCAAACACGCGACGATGCTGCAGGCGAGGCATTCGACAAGGTTGCCAAGATGCTTGGTTTGGGCTACCCCGGGGGACCTGTAATCGACAAGCTTTCTGTCGATGGGAATCCACGTGCGATCAATTTTCCCCGATCCTACCTCAATCATGACACATTCGATTTCAGCTTCAGCGGAATCAAGACTGCGGTACTGTATTATCTTAAACATCAGGGACTGTTCGATCCCGACTTGGGGGAACTGTCAATCAACCAACAGCATCTGGCAGATATCTGCGCAAGTTTTCAAGAGGCTGTGGTTGATGTACTTGTCTCGAAGACACTTCTCGCTGCCAATGAATTGAATGTGAAGGTTATCGCTCTTGCCGGCGGCGTTTCGGCAAACTCATCTCTCCGAAAGAGAATGAAACACGAAACAGAAAAGAGACATTTCAAACTATTCTATCCTCCCCTGGAATACTGCATGGACAACGCGGCCATGATTGCCTACGTCGGCTGGATGAAGCTGCAGCGGCAGATCGAGTCTGGCTTCGATATTCCCGCAGTTGCCAATCTTGAACTAACCTGACTGTCCTGATAATGCTTGACCAGCTGCTGAAGAAGTTTCCGACCGGAGCCCCCGTTGTCTTTCTCATTCTCATGGTCCTTCTTCCGTATTGGAAGCTCACCACGATGCAGGGGTACGTCGTCACCGACGACATTTTTGCGAGCGACATTATGAACGAAGGCTTTCCGTACCGGTATTACATTAGCGAAGCCTTAAAGAGCGGCGAGCTTCCGACCTGGCTGCCGCATATCTACGGGGGAATTCCACTCCTTGCCCGCGCCGAAGCCGGCGTGTGCTATCCATTGAACCTTATTCTCTTCGGTCTTCTTAATCCATATACTGCGCTGAATATTGTCATCCTCCTGATGTTCATAACGGCTGCGCTGGGGATGTATTTTTTTGTGAGAGAACTCGACGTGACCGTTACAGGTGCGGTGATAGCGGCGTTGAGTTTTGCATACTCAGGATTCATGGTCTCTCACATAAAACACCTGAGCATGGTTGGCACGGTCTGTTGGTTTCCCGTGGGCTTGCTGGCGATCGAACGTGCATTCAAGCGGCATGACCAGGCGGCCAAATCGTTGTTGATACTCAGCATCATTTTTGGTTTGCAGAACCTCTCCGGACACATTCAGACTGCGTACTACTCTGGGGTTGCATACATCTTCTACTATCTGTTCAGGTTTCTCAACGTGCGGAGAGCCGTGGTTGGGAATGAGAAGAAGAACAAGCGCCCGGCTGCGAGCGCTGTTGGTTCGCCGGTTTTTGTATCGAAGCGACATGCGTGGTCGTTTGTCGGTGCCCTGGTGCTTGGTACTGGCATCAGCGCGGTGCAATTGCTGCCGACGTACGAGCTTGTGTCACTCACTCAACGGTCAGGTGGCGTGACGTTCGACTACGCGGCGAATTACGCATACGATCCATCGAACATAAAGACCTTCCTTTACCCCTATGCCAACGGAGATATTGGCAATGCAACGTATAGAGGTTCAAGCATTTTCTGGGAAGACTACGGCTACGTCGGTCTGGTTCCGCTTCTCCTTGCAATCTTCGCTGCCGCACGAGTGCGGAAAAGCTGGCACGTGAAGTGGTTCGCGATTGGTGCTGTGGGTGCTTATGTGCTGGTTCTGGGTCCAAACACACCGGTGTATGAAGCGGTGTTCCATCTTGTTCCGGGTATGAGCTACTTCAGATTTCCGACGCGGTTTCTTTTTATCGTGGATGCCGCGCTTGCGGTCCTGGCGGCGATTGGGATTACTCGCATTGTTGCCTCAGTTCGTCGTGAAAGAAAAGGGGTCTTGAGTGTTCTGCCACTCGAGTTGGCGGTACTGGCTGTTGTTGCCGTCGATCTTCTGTTCTTCCAACTCAGGCAGAACCCGATTGTGGATGCGGAGAAGTGGCTCGCTCCTCCGAGCACTGTTCAGATATTGAAGGAGGATAAGGACCTGTTCCGCATCTACTCCCCTGGCGCATCGGAAACTCACAAGGTTGCATTCAGTCTCGCGCAGGGATGGTTGGGAAGTCTTCAGCCCTACATCGACCAGCGCGAGTTCGTCCAGCCGAGCAGCAATGTGCTGTATGGGATCTCCACAGCTGATGGCTACGCGCAGCTGACGCCGAACTATGTTGTGGACGTCTGGGGTGATCAGAACCGGAGCGGTTTAATCATGAAGACGGCAACTGTGCGGGAAGGGGAGTTCATCCCGAAGCCCACGTTCCTCAGGATCATGAATCTCTTCAACGTCAAATACCTCCTGTCTCCGTGGCCCATTCGATCGGACGAATTGAAGCCAATGCAAGATGGGAGGAATGTACTGATGTATGGAAACCCGTCAGTAATGCCGCGGGCGTTTGTTGTAGGTGGCTACCGAGTTGCACGGACTTCAGAGCAGGCGGAGGCAATTCTTCTTTCAACGGATTTCGATCCCGTGAGTGAAGTGATCCTGCATGAAGATCCGGCGATTGCTCAGGTTGTTCAAGGCGGTGTGAGCTCAGCGACGGTTGAACATTACGCAACAAATGAAGTTATTGTAGGAGTCTCTTCCGAAAAAGGGGGATTTCTTGTTCTTTCTGAAACATTTTATCCGGGTTGGAGGGCCACAGTGGATGGCGTGGATGCACCAATCCTGAGAGCGAACTTCTGTCAGCGGGCTATCGCGGTGCCGCCGGGCGAGCACAATGTGAGGTTCGAGTTTTCATCTTCAACCGTCACAGCAGGGTTTGCGATTAGTCTCTGTTCATTGTTGGCTGCATGTGTGGGCCTTTTCTTTTTGGGAAAAAAGAAATGAAGGAACTCATGAGGCGATACAGGATTGTCCTTGTCCTTGCCGGCGCGACTCTTCTTGTCGCTGCGGTTGTCCTGTACCGGATACTTTACGGTCCCAACACATTTGTGGATGGAGATCAGAAACCGTTCTATTTGTCAAGAGGACAAACATTTGCATCGGTTGTCGACTCGCTTGAGGCGCGAGGCATTATTCGCAGCCGATCGCTGTTCGTGTTCGTTGCACGAATCCACGGCGGAACGCCGAGATTGATTGCCGGGAAGTATATCTTCAAAAGCGGTGTTTCAAACATTGAGATCTTTCGCGACATGCGGGACGGACGAGGGATCGTTCCTATTTTCGTGACGATACCGGAAGGTTTGCGCGCCCGCGCTCAGGCGAGGATTCTCTCCCGAACAATTGGTATCGACTCAGCGCGCTTTGTTACACTTATCTCTGACCCCGATTTCATTGAATCACTGGGAATTCAGGCACAATCGCTTGAAGGTTACCTCTTGCCGGAGACGTACAGTTTTTTTTGGCAAGCCGACGAGCAGGATGTCATCCGGCGATTCGTTGAGCAATTCAAGGAATTTTATCATGATTCCCTTGATCAATGGGCCAGGGATTTTGGCTGGACAACGAACCAGGTGCTGACACTCGCATCGATAGTGGAGGGGGAGGCAGTGCTGGATGAGGAGCGTGCGACCATCGCTGGGGTGTATCATAATCGATTAAGGAAAGGGATGCGCCTGGAAGCCGATCCAACCATTCAGTATATGATCGATGATGGACCAAGACGAATTCGATACTCTGATCTCAAACAGAACAATCCATACAATACCTATGTGAATAAGGGCCTTCCTCCGGGTCCTGTAAACAACCCTGGACGAGCTTCAATTCTCGCAGCGCTTCAACCCGAGAGACACAACTATCTGTTCTTTGTTGCCAATGGAAAGGGAGGGCATTGGTTTACAAGCAACTACAACGATCACATGCGCTACGTCCGCATGTACAGAAGGCTCCGCTCTAACGCGGAAAGTCAGGCCTCGCGTGATGCCGAAGGGATTGGGAAGGCGTCCTCACCGCGTTAGCATTCATCCAAAAAAAACAGGACCCTCCTGGAATCCTGTCGTCATCACCCACCATCGACACCACACTACCACCACCACACATTCCAGAGGGCCCCAATACGCGGGAGATTTTTTCTTTGTCTCCGCAATTCTGTATATTGTGCCGTCTTCAATAGGGTAAACGACTCTTCACACGAAAAGGTTCCGATGCTGGAAAGGAAAACCGCGGCACACTTGTGTTCGCTCTTGTTAGCGTTCTTCCTGCTCCAGTGTGCCGGACAAATTCCCCCAAGCGGCGGACCTCTCGATAGCACTCCTCCCATGGTTATCAGAACAATCCCGGATAGCAGCGCAACACGGGTCGAGACCACAACGATCGAGCTCGAGTTCAGCGAGTATGTCGACCGTCGTTCCGTTGAAGAATCGATTTTCATTTCACCATATGTCGGCGACCTTGAATTCGACTGGAGCGGGACTGAAGTAACGGTTTCGTTCAGTGATTCGCTCCGTGCTAATACAACTTATGTGTTGAATGTTGGGACGGATGTGGTGGACCTTCGTGCGAAGAACAGAATGGCCCAGGGGTTCACGCTTGCCTTTACCACCGGCGATTCGATCGATCAAGGGTTCATCAGAGGTCGGGTGTTCGACGAAAAGCCTGAAGGGGTGATGGTGTTTGCCTATTTGTTGGACGATCTGAATCCGGATACGCTTAGCCCTGCGAGGACAAAACCGGACTACATCATGCAGACAGGGGCCGGCGGGATTTTTACACTTTCAAACATCCGATTTGGTTCGTACCGCCTGTTTGCCATCAGGGATGAATACCGCAATCTGCTGTATGATGGACAGGTTGACCAGTTTGGTGTCACAACCGGTGACATAATCCTGAACTCACTTCATCCACAGGTGAACGAGGTGTGGTTCCGACTGTCGCAAGAAGACACAGCGAAACCTTTCCTGACTGCCGTGCAGGGCCTGAACCGCCATCGCATTCAGGCAAGGTTCAGTGAACCGATCGACACACTTACGTTTGAAGACGCAACATTTCTCCTCGCCGATACGCTCGACTCTCGATCTTTGGGCATTGCGGTCAAATCACTGGATCGCTCAACCCTCACACTAACGGAACTCGTCCTCTCTTCGCCACTTGATAGTGCAGCTACGTACCGTCTTACAGTCGGAAACGTCTTTGACAGAAGTGGAAACCGAATTGACTCGGCGGCCGCGAGCCATGTCTTCAACGGAACGAATCTTCCGGATACGGTACAACCGGGTGTGAATATCGTTGGATTGGCAGATAGTGTAAAGGGTATTCCGTTGGAGTCGGCCTTTGTGATTCGATTTACAGAGCCCGTAAGCCGAATTGATCCTTCACGCGCGGTGACACTTTCCGATAGTACAATGCGCAACGTGAGCGCGGAAACACGCTGGCTGAATGCGACGGACATATCTCTTGGACCGCGGAATCCTCTCGCGAGCAAGGCGTGGTATCAGATAACGGTTGTTCTTGATTCCATCAGCGATTATCAGGGCAATGGCTACAGCGATTCAACGTATCGACTTACCTTTGAGTCGCTGGATTTGAGAACAACGGGAGTTCTCGAAGGAGAGGTCATAGACCTCCTCGGCGAAGGGGGAGGAGAGATATTCATCACGGCTTCGAAGGTTGGTGCTACACCTCCGGTGGAATGTATCACCCGACTTCCAAAGCCTGGGCGCTTCAAAATTGATTGGCTCGTTGAGGGCAACTACACTGTT
Organism: Ignavibacteriota bacterium; assembly: GCA_016209805.1. GTDB lineage: Bacteria > Bacteroidota > Ignavibacteria > UBA10030 > UBA6906 > JACQVJ01. Next base: position 3,705 of record JACQVJ010000106.1, on the reverse strand, counting down.
AGCGCCTTTCGAGATACAGATAGCTCGGGGAATTATTCATACGGCAGGCCGTTTCCTTTTCTACCCTCCGAACGTTTTGTCGTTCTTCAGGACACATTCAAAGTCAGAGCGCGTTGGGGAGTGGAGGGTATTGTCGTGACGTTCAGGAGGTCGCCCGGGTTCGCGCTTTTCAATGGAGATGAAGTGGGACCAGAGACAATTCAGAGTGCTTCTCAGAGAGAGCGGGGGAATCTAGGAAGAGGAATACCACACATTGAAGTGGAGATTCGCGACTTCGTTGGGACAGGTGAACGGCTCATCACGAGGAGTCGAGCTTCACCTACTTCTGTTGCTGCTCGTTCTGATGAGGCGAAAGGCGGGGAGAAAGGTTCTTGATGACGCGATCGGGGACCGTCCAGGCGTCAACATATCCTCTCTCGGCAGCCCGCTTGGAGAATCTGTCCGCTTCGAATCGAGTCAGGAAGTTGCCGGACCGCAGCTTGTAGACAGGAGGGTCGTATACAACGTAGAACCATTCCTCGGGGAACAAACTCTCCGCCTCCGTTTTCTTTGCGTTTGCTTCGTCGATGCTCGTTGTTGCAAAGAGTTGCACTCTAAAACCGGGGACGACCTCAGGTGTTTCAACTGCTACAATTTCTGAGGGATCAACCGGTGCTCCGGTCTTTGCTTCCCCCGTTTCCGTCACCATAGTTGCATCGGGTCCATATTCAGAGGGATCGAATGTCGACTCGTACTTGTGAAGAACTTCGGTGAAATCCGAAGTCTCTTCAGTTTTCTTCGTCTCCTTCGATGAACTGCATCCTGCAATGCCGACGGCGCAAAGTGCTATGACGAGCTTCCGTATCATCATCTCTTCAACTGGACGACCCACGCGTCTTTGTACGCCTTGGGAAATTCCCTGATCATTTGCTGTCTGAATGCGTTTGCCGATTCTCTGGTCTCAAAAAAGCCGATGCGGATCTGGTAGAGTGACAGTCCTGCGTGGTAGTCGTTGACCACGGGAAGCTTATAGCGTTCACGAGCCGCATTCTGAACTCGGCTCGCATTGCGGGGGTCTTTGAATGCGCCTATTTGAACCACGAAGCGTATTTCCCGGGAACGTGATTCTCGAGAAGTGTCCGCCCGTTTTCCAAGCTTCTCGGTGAAGATGGTGTCGGTTCTTGTTTCAAACCCCGACTCGGGTAGTGGAGTTTGCTCTGTCGTTTCGGGTGGACTTGTCGGCAGTTGCTGTGATTCTTCGGATGTTCCGCATCCCCAGGAAATGAAAACGAAGAGTCCGCAAAGAAGCAGCCGCGTATTGAATGGAATCCTGTTCACTCAATAGCCTTTTGCTGCTTCTGCCAGTTCACCGGTGACAATCCTGACGCTTGCGCTTGCACCAATTCGGTCAGCGCCACTTGCCACCATGGCAAGCGCGTCCTCGCGGCTCCTCACTCCACCAGAGGCTTTCACACCCATCGCACTCCCCACGATGCGGCGCATGAGGGCAATGTCGCCCGCCGTTGCACCCCCCTTGCTGAATCCTGTTGAGGTCTTCACAAAATCCGCCCCGGCACGTTTCGCAAGGATGCACGCCTTCACTTTTTCCTCGTCCGTCAGCAATCCCGTTTCGATGATTACTTTGGTGAGAATACGATATCGCTTCGCCGTGGTTACAACGGCGAAGACATCATCCTCAACGTACTCGTATTCTCCCGATTTCAGCATGCCGACATTCATCACCATATCGATTTCTTGTGCGCCATCGCGTATAGCCTGTTCTGCCTCGAAGGCTTTGGATGCTGTGGATGTTGCTCCGAGCGGGAAGCCGATGACGGTGCAGACCTTGACGTCGGTTCCCTTCAACAGTCTTGCGCACAGAGGAACGTAGCTCGGATTAATGCACACGCTTGCAAATCCGTACCTTCGTGCCTCGCCGCAGAGTTTCTCAATATCGGTAACGGTTGCCTCCGGTTTCAATAGCGTGTGGTCGATCATGCCGGCAAGGTCGGGGTCAACACCCCCTGCGGCTTCGACGCCGATACCTGACGTGATACGCGCCGCGCCATTATCGACGATAGTTCTAACACCTTCTTTGTTATGGACGACGCACAGATTGTCCGAGCAGACGCCGTCCTTACAGCAGGAATGTCCGTCGATGCCTTTGAGCTTCTCTCGAAGAATCTCGTCGATGATGCGGTCGATTGTTTCGCGGTTCATGAAGGTGAAGTCACATATGGCAGGTGCACACGGGGAGCCCGAACTGCACAACACAATATAGGTGATTGGTTTGGAATATTCAACATCCCACTCCTCATCTTACAAAACCTATCGATTCAGAAACGTGAAGCCGTCAGCTTCACATCGGCATGTGTCCAAACATTATCGAACTGACGCTTGACGTCATCGGCGGCTTCGGTCTTTCCCTGTGCTCGAAGGCTCTGTTCAAGCCCAAGCAGTCCCCAGCCATTGTGAGGGTATCGCTTCAGGTCTTCACGGTATACTTCTTCCGCTTCTTTCGGGCGCTGTGCTTCAAGAAGGACTGCTCCGAGGGCATGCCGGACCGGAAGATTCCACGGCGGGGGCTCATCGTAATTCAGCTCATTCTCCTCTGCAACAGCCTTTTTTAAGTGGCGAATCGCCGATGGAAAGTCCTTGCGCGTTGCAGCCAGTTCTCCCGCAAGAAGTTCCTTTGCTATAGTCATTAGCGCCACAGATGTGTTGATGTCCCAGATCGTAATGGCATTCAGAGCACTGTCCGCTGCAATCTCCTCAAGCGCTTTCAGTTCGCTCCTTGCCGAATCAATTTTGTTCCTCCGGAGAAAGGCCATCCCTCGCGCATAGTGCCAGACCCCGACGGGATAGATGTACTTCTCCTGTGGCCTGGGTTCGGCAAGAATCTCGTCCCACTTTCCAAAGCGGGTCAAGACATACAGGGGCGTTGCGAGGTAGTGATGCAATGTTCCCCAACCGGGCGTGCACATCATTCCCTGATCCACCTGCGAAGCGGTCTTGCGCGCCGCGCGGATTGCCTCGGCACTCCATCCCTCCATCGCAGCAGATGCAGAGAGAAAATGATTGTTATGTGGATGATATGCCAATGGATAAAGACCCTGAACTTTGCATTGAGTTACGTAGGCATCATCCGCTTCGTCTGCTTTCTTGTTTGAGACCGACGCATCGTGGTAGCGACCCACACGCATGAATGTGTGCGCGGGCATGTGAACGAGGTGGCCGGCACCAGGGACGAGCGATCCAAGATTCTCAGCGTACGGCTCAGCCTTCTCAGGGTGCATCGAGGCTTCCGTTGCATGGATGTACAGGTGGATCGCTCCGATATGATCGGGGTTCCGCTTGAGGACGGATTCGAATGTCTCCAGAATCTCCGGCGTCTCCGGACTCGCTTCGCCCGTCTTGCTCCAGTACGCCCACGGGATGAGGTCCATGAGTGATTCACCGAAGAGAGTTGCTGCATCAAGATCGTCCGGAAAGCGCTTCGCAACTTCCCGCATTGAATTGGCATAAGCGAGGTCGAGAGGTTTCCTGTTTTCGAGGGGCTCCTTGCTGTATCGTTTTGCAAGTGCGTTGATATATGCTTGCTCCTTCTCGCTTGCATTCGGTGCCAGTTCCATCGCTTTCTGTAGAGCTTCATATGCCTTCGGCACAGCAACACTCTCCATCGGTGCGTTGATGTTCGGACCAAGAACGAGCGCCACGCCCCAGTGC
>JACQVJ010000116.1 GCA_016209805.1 Ignavibacteriota bacterium | reverse complement strand
GTCGTGACCATGTCAGATCCTTATCCTTCGGACATCGAACGTTGGACCATCCTTGCACATAAGAGCATACTTCTTGTCGCCATCCACCAACTCCACCGGACAACCCTGGCAGATCCCGAACCCACACGCCATAGGTCCTTCCATCGACACTTCACAAGGGATATCCTCCGCCATTGCAAATTCCGCAACGGCATGTAGCATACGCGTCGGTCCACATGCAAAAATCTTGGGATGAGATGGATGAGTTTCTCGGTAGTGTTTCTTGAAAAGGTCAACAACCGTTCCGTGAAAGCCCGCCGTCCCATCGTCGGTTGCCACGTGAAGGCTCTCCAAATGGTTTCCAACGAGTTGGTTTGCGGTCCGACTTCCAAGAAAAGTCAGGATAGATTTGCCGGCCTTTCTCAAGACTGCCGTTGAAATCGGGAGCGGTGCAACGCCCAGTCCCCCGCCGATAAGGAGAGCCGTTGTGAAATCACCTCCACTAAGTGAAAACGGAACTCCAAGAGGACCCAAAACTCCGACGGTATCTCCCTCACGTTTTCTGTGGAGAATGGACGACCCTTTGCCAATGACATTGAAGATAATCTCAACTTCTGGCCCGTTAGTCCGGTAAACGCTGAACGGTCTTCGAAGCAATGGATCGTTGCTCGCGTCGATTTTGATGTTGATGAATTGTCCCGCAAGAACCGAGCTGCTTATCGCTTCAGATACGAAGGTCAACACAAAAATCGCAGATCCAACTTCTCGTACTCCGAGTACGGGGCATTCGGCTTGGATCATTGTGGACGGGGCTTTTCTTCCTGTTTGTGCTCCTCGGTCGGGGGTGGATTGATCGGCCTCTCCATGATCTTGCGCTTGTCATCCTCAGGAAATATCTCCGACGGTTCCATTTCCCCTTTTGGATCTTGTGACGGAAGGGTTTTCACCGGAGGGAGTTCACCAGCATTCTTAAGAGTGTCCGTTGCAGCATCATGTTCCCGCCGCTGTGCTTCCACGAGTGCAAGCTTGGGACGAGCGATGGCAGCGTACTGCGACGACGGGAAGAGATCCACCAACTTCTGATAGTTGGAGATAGCACTGTCAGGCTTGGTTTTCATCGATTCAAATATCCAGCTGATGGCGTATTGTGCCTTCGATGCGATCGGTGATTCGGGATATTGCTCCACGAGAGCCTTGAACGTGTCGATGGCAGCAACAGACTTCCCAGAGTTCATCAGTGCCTCACCGCGGGCATACATTGCCTCCGTGGGATCGGTGGTCTTCTTCAGGGCAGGGATCCCCAGAAGTCTTCTCGATTCTACTGCGAACTCAGATTCAGGATAGCGAATAATTACCTCGTTTAGCAGGGAATCGACCCGCGACCGTGCAACTGTAGTATCCTGGCTGTAAATTTGTGCCAACGTGAAAAGCGCCCTCGGAACGTGGATACTGTTTCCATGATCAATTAAAAGAAGCTTGTACCAGAACTCCGCCGAATCCGGAACTCCGATCGTCGTATAAAAAAGACCTGCGAGTTCTGTTTTGTTCAGGGCGAGCCGGGCTTCTGCCGTATCGAGGGGAATTGCAGGTTGCTGGATTTGTGGTACTCGTACGCTGTCCTGGCTTTTGGTTTGTTCGCCGAGAGCAAGAGAATCGGTAACCACAAGAGAATCTTTGGTGCTCTGTGTGACTTCTGATGTGTCTGGCGGGAAGAGAATGAGAGACTTGATGCTATCATACTTTCCGATCTCAGCCCTGTATGAGAAGTACTTATTGAGATAGTCGGCGCGCTGCCCAATCAATTGCGTGACTGCACCTTGGGGAAATTCGATTCTTCCCCGGTTATAGATTGTCCGAGCCGAGTCATATCGAAAAAGCTTTGTCTCGTATAGCAACCCTAGTTGATAGTATGAATTTGCAGCCGTTTCGGTCCGAGCGTAGGAAGTATCGACGTACGTGTATTGCTCAATCGCACTGCTCAGATCACCCATTTCATTGTATACGTTCGCAATTTGAAGACTTATCTCCCCGAAGAATTCTCTGTTATTGGTGTTCGAAAGGAGCTCCTCGAGCTCGACCATACTTTCGTCGTGCTTGTCGAGAATCGAAAGCATCCGGGCATAACCAATCTGAGCTCGATACTCGCTCACGTAGTCGTCGCTCGTTGCATACGAACGTTTGTAGGCTTGTGCGGCTTTTTGAAAGTCCTGCTCCAAAGCATACATTTCTGCAACCAGTCGATAGGCGTTTGAGCGCTGTTCGTCAGTCTCGCCATTGTCGCCGGTTGTTTCGAAATACTCTCTCGCCTGATTGTAGTTCTTATTCTCGTATTCGATATAGCCGAGGAGAAGGGATGCATCTGCCACGAACTCGTTTTCGCCCTCCTGTGCTGCATCCTCAGCGAGCGCTTTTGCAACTTGTACGGCAGTGACTTTCTCGTTCATCTTGTAGTATGTCTGTGCAAGAAGAAGCCTTGTCGGAAACACAAGGCTGCTCTTCGGATATCCTTCAATCAGCTCTTTGAACTTCCGCTCGGCCTTCTGGTATTCATTCTGGTAATAGTAGGATTTCCCGATCATCAAGAGCGCGTCGTCGACAAGCGACGATTCAGGATGATACTGAAGAAGTTTCGAACATTTTTCGATGACAGCGTCGAATTTCGTCTTTGTGCCGGCCTGAATCGTAAATGATTGAAGGTATGGTTTATCGACCTGGCGTTGCGCCTGCTGGGCCTGCACACTCTGGACTTCTGTTTCTGCTTCTGAGAACAGACGTTGTGCGTTGTAATAGGTGTTGAAGTAGGCGCCGATAAAATCACCAACGCTGCATCCGGCGACGATCGATGCGAGGAGTAACCAGAAGAAATACCGCGGGACTGAGTTCACTGCTGTTGTCGAAGGCAGGCGATTGCTCCGCAATTCAAGACGCTCCATATAGCTACAACCCGATCCAACATAGGCATATTCCCCGGAAATGTCAACAAAGTGCGTTAAACCTTTTGGCTTGAAGCGAGTCAAACATTCAGAACGCAAGATTACACATTCTTGTACAATGTCAGATAGAAAGAGGAGATAGAATCATGCAACGCACAATAGGCATCCTGTTCCTGGTATTCGTAACAGCTTCTTCATTGTCACTTGCGCAGCCGGACGATCCTCCCCGCCGCATGATGGAAAAGCGACTTGAGATGCGTGAGATGATGATGGACAGATTGAATCTCACGGCAGACCAAAAGACACAGATGCAGAAACTTCACATCGACATGCAGAAGAGACAAGCACAGCAATCAGCCAAGATCCGAACCGCGCAGCTGGAACTCAAGGAGCTGTTCCTCGCAGAGAAACTCGACCGATCAGCAATTGAGAAGGCCATGAAGAATATCGCCGATCTTCGACAGCAGGCTGCCCTCAGCAGGGTCGATCATTGGTTCGCTGTAAATGCAATCCTCACCCCCGAGCAACAGAAGATCTGGAAGGAGCATTTCAGCATGATGGATGGAGAATTGGGAGAAGGGATGAATCGCATGCATCACCGGGGCCCCCGGGGAATGGCGTTTCATGGCGGAATGAGGTAGGTGAAACAAAAGTGAACATTCGAATGGCGGCCAGAATCTCCCGGCCGCCATTTTCTTTATTACTTGGGATTCGTCGGTCGGATATCCATCTCGCTAATCATCGTGCGTGCAGGCGCTGTAATGCCAAAGACCACGGCTTCTGCAACGTCCTCAGCTTGGGTAATCTTGTTCCCGCGCAAGTTGCTCGATGAGAAGTGCGTGTCAACGGAACCCGGAAAAATCGTGATGACGCGAATATTCGACTCCCTCACTTCAAGCATGAGCGAGCCCGCAAAACCGCGCAGCCCCCATTTCGTGGCTGCGTATCCCGTTCCCCCAATGAAACTGTTTTTCCCCGCGAGTGAGGCGATGTTAACGATTGCCCCTGACTTCGCCTCCACCATGTAAGGAATGACCGCTTTTGTCATTACGAAGGCTCCCCTCATGTTGACACGCCACATTGTGTCAAACTCTTCCACGGACAATTCAGTCAGTCTCTTGAGGTACCCTACGCCCGCGTTGTTCACAAGGATGTCGAGACGCCCAAACTTGTGTACCGTGGTTAACACAAGGGACTGAATCTGATCATCCCTTGTCACATCGGTGGGAACAGCCAAAGCTGACGCGCCGTACTGCTTCAACTCTTCGGCAACACGATGCAGAGCGCTTTCAGTCCTCCCGGCAAGCACAACTGTTGCCCCTTCGCGTGCCAGAGCATGCGCTATCGCCATGCCAATCCCACGGCCCCCTCCTGTTACGATTGCAACCTGGTCAGTCAACCTTGCCATACTTCTTCCTGTAGCTCAAGCAGGTTGGTGAAAAACAGCTTTTCACCGCGGAGGCGCAGAGAAAAGGAATAGTTGATTATGTTTCAGAGACAGCAATAATCCCTGAGCGCCTCTGCGGTTGGTTTCTCTTTATTTCAACACTCTGTTAGAAGCGGCGATCCCATTGACGAGCGGTTCATCGATGAGAATTCGCTAACGCTTCATACGCGGTCTGTTCCCGTGAGCGCAAGGAACTCCTGGCGGGTCTTGACATCGTCTCTGAACACTCCCAACATTGCGCTGGTGGTTGCGACCGAATTCTGTTTCTCCACGCCTCTCATCATCATACACATATGCCGCGCTTCGATGACAACTCCAACCCCTTCCGGATTCAACGCCTCGTAGAGCGTGTCCGCAATCTGTTGGGTAAGCCTCTCCTGCACCTGAAGTCTCCGGCTGAACACTTCAACGATGCGTGGCACCTTGCTCAGACCGAGGATCTTACCGTTCGGAATATACGCGACATGCGCCATCCCAAAGAACGGAAGTAAATGGTGTTCGCACATGCTGAATAAGTCGATGTTCTTTACGATTACCATCTCACTGTACTTCTCGCTGAAGATCGCTCCGTTCAGCACATCCTTGATATCCTTCTGATAACCACTCGTCATGAATTCAAATGCCCTTGCAACACGTCGTGGAGTACGTCGAAGTCCTTCGCGGTCGGGATCTTCACCCACTTCAGTAAGAATGCCGCGGACAAGCTCTTCCATTCTGGATATCTTTAAAAGCTGTTCTTCCATATACCGTTACTCTCCTTTGTATTCAACAAAATTGTTCGCCGACTCATACAGCTTCACCGAGACGAGTCTCCCCTCACTGATTGCAGGTTTCAGGATTTTCCAGAAGGCAATGGCCATGTTTTCCGCTGTGGGGATGATGCCGCGCAGAAAATCAACATCGTGATTCATATGCTTGTGATCCACACGATCAATGATCTTCTCATTGATGATGGCAGAGAGTTTTGTCAGGTCAATCACCATGCCCGTGTCTGACCCCGCCTCTCCGGCCACCGTCACTTCAATCTCATAGTTATGGCCGTGCCCATTGGGGTTGTTGCACTTCCCGAAAACTTCTGCATTTTTCTCCGAACTCCAATCCGGATTGTGCAGTCGATGCGAAGCGCTGAAATGTTCCTTGCGAGTTACTTGCACCATGTTTCTCTCCGCCCCTCTACAAAAGTTTTAGTATCTCTTCTGTGTGTCCTTCGACCTTCACCTTGGGAAAAATATGAATGATCGTACCGTTGCTGTCGATAATGAAGGTTGTCCTTTCAATACCCATGTATTTCTTCCCGTACATGCTCTTTTCCTTCCAGACTCCATATTTTTTCACCAACTGCCTATCTTCGTCGCTCACCAACGGAAAGGTCAGGTCGTACTTTGCTGCAAACTTCTGATGAGACGCGGCACTGTCCGCGCTCACCCCAATAACAACTGCACCTTTTTTCTTTATTGCAGAGAGGTTATCCCTGAATGAACAGGCTTCCTTCGTGCATCCGGATGTATCGTCTTTCGGGTAAAAGTATAACACTACCTTTTTCCCCTTCAGATCCTCAAGTGAGAGTTCCTTCCCATCGCCTGTGGGGAGAGTAAAGTGCGGTGCCTTGGTCCCAACCTTGATTTCAGCCATGGAGAACCTTGTTAGAGAATAGAATTAGATCGATGCAACGGCTTTCTTCACTTCGTCATAGTTCGGTTCTGTGCCGGGGTTTTCTGTGATCCATGCGTACCTCACTGTGCCGCTTGGGTCCAGCACGAAGACCGACCTCTTTGCAGCAGTCAATCCCGGCAGCCCTCCGAAATCCGGGTAGATGCCACAGTACTGTTTGCTGACTTCTCGCGTGTAATCGCTGAGAAGAGGAAACCCAAGCCTGTGGGTTTCCGCAAACGCCTTGTTAGCAGCAGGAGCGTCGACGCTGATGGCAACAACGTTCGTGTTTATGCCGCCAAGCTCGCCAAAAGAATCGCGAAGTGCGCACATTTCGTTGGTACACACGCCTGTGAATGCACCGGGGAAAAAAGCCACAACAACCTTCTTCCCAAGAAACTCACTCAGCTTGCGTTGTTTTTTTTCCGTATCGTGCAGAGTGAAGTCCGGTGCCTTGTCACCTACCTTGAGCGGCATATTGTCCTCCTTTTCTTATGGTGTATTGAGATCAACGGAAACTGAAACGTTACAGCACTAATCGAAGCCTCGTTCCGTACGTATGATTCTTTTCCGACGTGGCTAATGCTACGTTCTGCGCCGACTCGTACTGATACCAACCATCAAGCCATATCTGATTCACAACTTCGTATGTAGCAAAGAGTTGTGCTCGTTTTGTTTTGATCAGTATTCCGTCGAGGAACACCCTGTCAATCGGGTCAATGTCGCGATGGCCGATGTCGATACTTCCTCCGACGTTCTTCACCAGATTACCCTGGCTGTCGAAGACGTTGTCACCGTGACGCACAAGTGTAACACGTACTGATACGCTCAGGTTCCGTAATGGCAGATAATCGAGTCTGAAGAACCACAACTCCGAGTTGGGACCGATGGACGCGCCAAGGATTTTGCCGAGGGTTGCAAAGTTATTATCACGAGACCTGTCATGTGCGAACACAAAAGGTTCGATGCGCGTCCACTCAACCATGAAGCTCATGTTCGGGACGAACAGAGGATCGGCGAGAAAAATCCCAGCTTGATACGCATTCTTGTTGTAGAATCGCGGCTTGAAGAAATCAGACAAATGAAGATCGTCGAACAGGATTGTGCCGTGGATTTCCAGCCCCGCCGTAAAGTGAGTCTGGATGTCAAAAGCCCACAGACCATTATCGCGTTCTCCACGGGCGCGTTGTGCCGACTCAAGAACGATAATTGGGGTAAGATACGCGAGATCGACGGATCTGTTACTATAGATCATCATCTCCTGAATCCCTATATCGAAGAGTCCCGGAAATGAGAATTCAAGCCTGTGTGCGGCGATGTATTTATCGGCCGCAACGGGTTCATATACTTTTGTCGATGTGTCTGCCGGCAGACTGAACTGAATTGACCCCTGCGTGCCGATAAGCCATCCATGCATGAACGTATACTTCAGCGCCTTGTACTTCAGATCTCCCCGAATAAATGGAAACGGCCTTGGATTCTGCGACAATACCAGTTGCTCGTGGTATGAATTCCCCCACAGCAATCGTTCGATGCCGACCTGCGCTGAAACGACCTCACCATCGTAGCGAACATATCCTTCCGACATATCAAAGTTTTGTGCATCTTGAACGCGTACGGTATGCGTCTGTTCAATAATGGGATCGCGGAGAAGAAGCTCTCTACTTCCCCAGAATTGTGCGTTGGTGCCTTCAAAATAGTAACCGAGCTTTCCATAGATCGTCCCTCTGAATTTCCCTCCAAACTGGATGTACTCGGAGTGCTTGTTTCCCAACGCATCACCGGTGATCCTGCGAATATCAAAGTTCAGCAGTCCGTTCGCAAAGAAAGAGAGGTTTGAGTCGGAGTAGGCGTAGAGGAATTTCTCCCGCTCCGCAAAAAACTCCCGGAAGCCTGACGTAACACCTGACTGATCTTGATTGATGACCGAGTTAAAACCTTGCAAGGAGCCCGAGATGTCAAACTGAAACTCTGAGAGGAAATCGTCGAGCCATCCGCGTTCTGCGCCTGTCAGACGGTCCGTTTTCCGCTGCACGGTTTGAAGGAATCCGGCAATTTCCTTTCTTGAAAGGGGAAGAACTGCATCGTTGTACTGTTCAATGATCCCCCTTACCTCCATTCTCTTCAGGAAGACATACACGGGGTGATCTATTCGGACATTCTCAACTTGGGCCCACAGAAGGGGTGTCCACAGAATGCTCAAGACCACCGCTGCATAAAAGTGTATTCGATTGTTCACAGCGTAGTCCGGTTTGCCAGGTCAACATTAGAAATAGATGCCGTACCAAACGGTGCCGGGAGAGATTCTCACGGCAGGCATCGGAAAGCGAACGTAGTTGAGTGCTTCACCCAAAAATTGCAGGAATGGTGTGGAATCAGGAATCACGCGCGTCATGTCGAGATCGAGACCGAGAAATATCACACTGTGTGGATTGGCTCCGAGGACGTTTCGCACGCCATAGCCAACGGCGATGCCGAGAAAACCCGGCCAGTATCCATCGAGTGGATCCGGTAGGAGATTCTTGACCTTAAGGCCCAACCAGATCGTCTGCCCTTCATAATCATCAAAGATAATATGCTTCTGTCCTCTGAATCCACTCCCTCCTGAAGAGTTCAGAAGTGTGGAGGGGCGATAGCTGAACTTGAAATCAAAATTCTTCAGTACAGGAACATGATGGCGTGCTACTGGCCATGCCGCACCGGCAATGTTGGCCGCGAAGTCGAGTCGATCGAATCCCCACGTTGAGAATCCATCCTCTACTTCGAGAAACGTCTGAAACAGCACAGAGGCACTCGCACCCATGAGTAAGGCGTCCGGTTCCGAAAAGTTCGCCCACCTGAATGCCTTCCCCATCAAGAAGGTCAAGACCGACGCCCCGTAAAAATGGCCAAGCTTGTCGACACTGAGACCATACTCCAGATCTTCCTGAAAGTGAAATGAGCGCCGATTGTCCTTCCACCAACCGTTCGTCTGGTAGATATGCACAGTTGTCATTCCCGCTAGAATACCGCCGCTGACGACCAGAAGCCGGGAAGTGCTGACGCCCCCTGTATCAGTGGTGTGCCATTCTTGTGCTGGACGCTCGTTACCACCTCCCCCAAGAGTAAGACTCCCCTTCGAATAGTCAGCTGAGTCAAGCTGTGCATTGGTCCGTAACGGGAATAGACACGAACAGCATATCAGCAGTGAGATCATGCGAACCACGTGCCCTTCCCTCCTTCTCAAGTCATTTGCGAGCGGAAATACTCGATTGTCTTCAATAGACCTGGTTCCCGCTGCATGCTTGCTTCCCACTTGAGAATCGTCTTTGCTCTTGTAGTATCAGGTTGCCGGATCTTCGGATCGTCCTTCGGGAGTTCCTTGAACACGATCTTACTTTTGCTTTTGGTGAGTCGGATTATTTCCTTTGCGAGGTCCAGCATCGAGATCTCGTCCTGATTGCCGATGTTCACCGGATCCGTTTCGTTGGAAACAAGAAGTCTATAAATACCATCGATCAGATCGTCAACGTAACACACGCTGCGTGTCTGGCTGCCGTCTCCAAACACAGTAACATCCTCCCCGCGTAGCGCTTGCGAGACAAACGCAGGAATCGCCCTACCGTCTTCCATCCGCATCCGGGGACCATACGTATTGAAGATACGAACGACGCGTGTGTCAACTCCGTGGTATCGATGGTACGCCATTGTCATTGCCTCGGCAAACCTCTTCGCTTCGTCATACACACCCCGCAGTCCGACGGGATTGACATTCCCCCAGTACGACTCCGGTTGTGGGTGGACGAGAGGATCGCCATACACTTCCGATGTTGATGCGAGAAGAAACCGCGCCCCTTTGTTCTTTGCGAGCCCCAGTGCTTTGTGCGTTCCGAGGGAGCCCACTTTTAGAGTTTGAATCGGAAGTCTCAAGTAATCGATCGGGCTGGCAGGGGATGCAAAATGGAGAATGTAATCGACACGGCCGTCGATAAAGATGTATTCAGTAATGTCGTGATGGACGAAGCGAAAGCTCTGGTTACCGAACAGATGAGCAATGTTCTTGATATCTCCGGTTATGAGATTATCTATTGCCGTAACGAAGCATCCTTCTGCAATCAGTTTGTCGCATAGATGAGACCCAAGAAAGCCTGCACCGCCGGTGACCACGGCGTGCGGCTGGTTTTTGTTCGACAAGTTCAGTCCTGGTTAGTGGTATCTGCGGTTTTGTTTCCGAATCCTTAGCGCTGTCAAGCCTTCTTCCCGGCTCCACCTTCACTCTAACACTTCTTTATAGCGCACGCTTAGCCCAGCGTGGATTGTCCGTTTCGGCCGATGCCGTAATAAACGAACCCACGCTCAGTCAACTTGACCGGATCGTAGATGTTCCTTCCGTCGAATATGACAGGCTGAGCCATAAGAGATTTCATTCTGTCGAAGTCGGGCCTGCGGAACTCGTTCCACTCAGTAACAATGACCAACGCGTCCGATCCTTTGAGTGCATCGTAATTACCCTCGAAGTACTTGACGGTTTTGCCACTTGGGAACAGCTTCCTCATTTCGGGCATAGCAACGGGATCATGCAGCTGTAGAGTCACTCCCTCGTTCAAGAGCTCTTGAATGATTGTGAGCGCCGGTGCTTCCCTGATGTCATCAGTGTTCGGCTTGAAGGCCAAACCCCAGAGAGTAATAGTTCGTCCTCTGAGCCTTGTACCGAAGTGTTTTCTAATCTTATCGGCAATGAGCACCTTCTGCGCTTTGTTAACGCTCTCAACAGACTTAAGGATCTGGAAATCATACCCATGATCGGTGGCGCTCCTGAGCAATGCGGAGACATCTTTGGGGAAACATGATCCCCCGTAACCGATACCTGCAAACAGAAACTGCGGCCCGACTCTCGGATCAGTTCCCATCCCTTTTCTCACAAGATCGATGTCCGCTCCCACTTGCTC
>JACQVJ010000103.1 GCA_016209805.1 Ignavibacteriota bacterium | reverse complement strand
TTCTGAATCATCGAGCAGGCATCAAGCTTTTCATTTACAGTTGAATCAAACCTCCCAGTTCATGTTTAGTCTGCTGGGATAATTCGCAGGATCTTGTCGTCATCGGCTTTGGGTGTTGCCCGGCGATCTCTATTGCTTGTACAGAAATAGAGGTGGCCGTCTGGACCTTCCACTACATCTCTAATACGTCCATAGAGATCTTCAAGCATCCTTTCTGCAGAAGCAACGACCCGTGGGTTCTCTTTTCGAAGCACAACTCTTAGGATGTGCCTCCCTCGGAGAGTTGCCATAAAGAAGTTATTGGCGAACTGGGGAATACCTTTCCCCGAATAGAACGATCCCCCACTTGGAGCTACCGCTGGCGTGAACTCAAGTAGCGGTGAGATCATTCCGACCGATGATTCGCGATGATGAACCACGGGCCAGCCGTAGTTCTTGCCTGCGTCGATGATGTTTACCTCATCACCTCCTCCCGGTCCGTCGAAACCGGAAGGACCGTGTTCTGTCTCGAAGAGCAAGCCCGACGTGGGGTGCCAGTCAATCCCCTGTCCGTTACGGTGGCCGAGGGAGTATATGGATGAATTCGGAAATGGATTATCGGCTGGGATTGATCCATCGTAGTCCACGCGAAGGATTTTTCCTGCGAGCGAAGTCATTTGCTGAGCACGCTCCCGTTCGGAAGCGTCTCCAGTGGTAACATAGAGTTTTTCGTCCGGGCCAAAGCGAATCCTGCAACCATTGTGGTTGGACGCTCCGGGAAGATTATCGATAATAATGTGTGGATCTGTCAACTGATAGTCTTTGAGCTTGAACCTCACTACTCGGTTCTTCGGGTTTCCCGACTTATCTTTGTATGTATGACTGAAGTAGACAAGAGCCGTGTCGGGGTACCGAGGATGGAACGCAAGTCCCATCAACCCCCCTTCCCCAATGTGATACACCTCCGCGATCGAGGCAATCAGTGTTGGCTTCGTCCCTTTGTGCCTCAACACCTGAAACCTGCCCGGCCTCTCGGTGAAATACATTTCGCCATTGGCAAAAGCAATTGACCACGGGATTTCAAGGTCCGTGAGGATAACTTCGACTTTGTATTGCACACCATCGCGCGTCTCGAACACTCCGCCACGATTACCCTGCGATCGAGAGCACGCCGACACCAAGACGGTTATAGCTATTACAATAATCAGCTTGACGTACAGATTATTTCGATTCATCGTTCAATCCTGACTCAACTCCCCTCATCCAACCAGATGGAAGGACATTACAACATTCGTCTTGCCACTTCTCGAAGGGCGTCCTTGGTGAGAAACTTCTGCACGAGCGGAAAAAGTATGTGGTTCTCTTTGTGGATGTGGTTTACAAAGCGCTGGACGATTGTCTTCGAGATCGTCGCCAGATCCTGGGCTGCGCGCTTGTTCTTGCGTTCCTTGCCAACTTTGTTTACCGCCCTTCGCAACCGCACGAATTCCCTTTTCAATACCTTGTGGTCGTCCCGCATTAGTTTCGTCGGACCCTCAACATAACGCTCAAGCACCGGAAATAACGCCTCCTCTTCGCTTTTATTGTGAACGCTCACCTCATCCTCTATAAATTCAACCGCCGACAGGATCCTTTCATAGGCCTCGCGCGAGAATCCCTTTTCAGCAATTGACTGAGTTTCGCGATTCAGGGCGGCGAGGTGAACAAGCGCCAGGTCATGCTCTTGCATGAGCTGAGCAATCGGGTCAATCTGTTTTCTTATGGTCGCTATCCTGGACATCTTACCCTGACTACACAACTTCAATGAGAGTCGCGTATTTCATTCCTGCGTCATCGACAAACTGTGCAAGTTTGCTAACAAGTTCTGTAGTCCTTTCGTCCTGGTTATCTTCAAGGGACTCAAACTCCTCTTCGCTCTCTGTGATGAAGACCTCGGTAAACTGGTTTTTCCGTCCTTTCACTTCGTACACTGAATAATTCTTCTTCGCAACGCTAACAATGTGCTCCTTCGTCTGCTGAATCAACACCAGATAACCCTCTCGCAGTTCCGGTTTGATTCCATATGAGATCGTGAACATTACTCTTGGCATCGTCTTCTGTCCTTTCTTGGTTGTAGGATGGCGTTTCAGTAACCAGCGTTGCGAACCTGCTCTTCAGTCATCCCGTAGTAGTGAGCGATTTCATGAATCAACACCTCGCGAATTTTCTCCCGCAGAACCGTTTCGGAGCGGGCTACCCGCTCGATGTTCTTCTTGTACAGTGTAATTTTATCCGGCAGTGTGGCTGCCGTTCCATAGAATGTTCCCCGTTGAGTAAGCGGGATCCCTTCATAAAGACCGAGTAGAAGAGACTGTGATGATAGCCTCATCTTCCGCACTGTTTCATCCGAGGGTAAGTCCTCCACCACAATATGGACATTCTCCATTTTCTGCTGGAACATATCGGGGAGCGAATCAAGAACTTCCTGTGCTATTCGCTCGAACTGTTCCGAGTCCATAGCTGTCCTACGCGACGTGAAGAACAAACCAACTTGCCGCCACAAGTAACATCACAGACAGCGTTACGAAGATGATCCTCTCCCGGGTAAATCCGTTGGCTGCCAGTGTGCCGATTACAAGAAGAACGACCGACCAAACAACCGCAACCCCGTCGATTGAGATCAGAATGAGATACAGCAGCCAGTTTATTGTCATGGGTGATGGGTTATTGCCGAAAAAGTAAATCCCGAAAACAGCTATTTCAATCGGCCACACGAATACGAATGACATGACAATGGGCACTCCAGCATAAGCAACAACCGCAAACATGTTTCGAAGGGTTGCGCTGCCACCGCGAGCTCGAGTCATCACTTGAAGCAGGAAGCTCAGGACGAGCGTATACAGAATACCCAGTAACGGGCCAACGATAAAGCCGGCTCCTGTGAGCGTGAACAGACTCGAAAACTGATTACCAAGATTCCTGTACCAGAATATCGTGTGGACAAGGTTGATCCCCAACAAAGAACTCAGGAAAAAAACGTAGTTCTTGTGCTGAGAAAGAACAATCTTCCTAAATGTCTGGCGAGGTGATTCGACGAGAGCCCAAACTGTTTCAAACAAGTTAATGGCATCGATTCTTGGTTGCAGGTAGCTCCGGCACGAAGCACACAAAACGCTTGTTTCTTCGTTGAGCTTGCCACAAACCTTGCATGCAATCATGTTGACCGACACAACTGGCCCGTCGTTAGACATGGAAGGGAGCAAGTGAATCACCTTGTTTAAGTCGAAGTCTTGGGGTTGCCACAACCTATGATAAATCAACTGCTTAAGAGTATATCAAATTTTGGCATCTTAAGCAACGACTTTTCGCAATAACCTTCTTTCGGTTTGGTCAAAGCTCAGGAGACATGATCCAACGGCAATTAGAATGTTTCACTCAAAGTGAGATGATGTGTAAATCTAGAATCGATGGGATTCAACGGAGGCAGTTGGTGTATAGG
>JACQVJ010000109.1 GCA_016209805.1 Ignavibacteriota bacterium | reverse complement strand
CGGATACCCCAGTTGAGGTTCCGTGAATATAATCCACAGACACAGTAAACGATGTTTCATGCAGGGAGGTATTGCTGTCAACCATTGGATCGAGGCCCAGCTCCTTGGCACGAGACGGAAGAATTGGCGCGCAGATAATTCCTCTTCCCTCCTTCGCCAGGAAGTTGATCACCTTCGCATCCACGAACTCCGCCGCACAAACAAAATCCCCCTCATTCTCACGATCCTCGTCGTCAACCACAATGACGATCCTGCCGGCCTTGATATCCTGGATCGCTTCGTCTATGGTATTGAATCTGATTGCATGATGAGTCGATGATGACATGTAGATTCCTCCCTGGTCGTAAAGACAACGACCACTTACTTTGCTCCTTTGGTCTCTGATTCGCCTTCCTTGATGATTGTTCCGACAGCAGAGCGGTCGAACTTCAACTTCACTTTATCACCAACTTCCAGCAGAAACGTCTTTTCGTCAAGCCCCGCAATCGTTCCATGTAGTCCGCCTGCAGTAATAATCTTATCTCCCTTCTTAACAGATTCAAGTATCTTCTGCCGCTCCTTCTGCCTCTTTTGTTGCGGACGCAGAATCATGAAGTAGAAAATCAAGATGATGAGTGCAAACATCATCAGCGTGCCGAACATCCCGCCCCCACCTCCATTTCCACCGGGTGGTGGTGCCATGGCAAGGAAGAACAAAGTACTCACTATTTCCTCCTGAAAGTATAACAAGTGATTATAATGTCAACTCCGCGACCTCTGCAGAGAGACTGTTTAGCCGTTCGGACTTCCAAACCCGATAGCAGTCGTTGAGGATCGCTTGTCGGGCAGAATTGCACAGCCACAGGTAGAACGCCAGGTTATGAATAGATGCAAGCTGTAGTGCCATGATTTCACGCGCTTTGAACAAGTGACGAATGTATGCGCGTGTGAAAGTCCGACACGTGTAGCACTCACATTCTTCATCGATGGGGTTGAAGTCCTCCGCATACGCGGCATTTCTGATATTGATTTTCCCTCTCTGCGTGAAAAACAATCCGTTCCTCCCGTTGCGGGTGGGGAGCACGCAGTCAAACATATCTATCCCGCATTCTATGGACTCCAGTAAATTCTCCGGAGTCCCAACGCCCATCAGATACCGTGGCCTATCTTGTGGAAGAATTGTTGTACAAACCTCGGTCATCTCGTACATGATGTCGGTTGGTTCTCCGACCGACAGACCCCCGATTGCGTATCCATCAAAACCCATGTCTACAAGTGCGATCGTTGACGCCTCTCGAATTGATGCATACGTACTCCCTTGAACAATCGCAAATAATGCCTGGTTCTTTCCATAGAGCGGCCGCGTTCGCTCGAACATATTCTTGCACCGACCCGCCCAGCGCATTGTCATTTCGTTCGACTCAATCGCATATCGCTCCTCGCAGGGGTATGGCGTGCATTCATCCAGAACCATCATGATGTCCGAACCAAGCACCCGCTGCAAGTCGATAACTTTTTCCGGCGTGAACTTGTGCGCCGACCCGTCAAGATGCGACTTGAAATCAACTCCTTCTTCCGAAATCCCTCTCAAGTCGGAAAGGCTGAACACCTGGTAGCCACCGCTGTCCGTGAGAATAGGACCGTTCCAATTCATGAAGGTGTGAAGTCCACCCGCCTTCTCAATCAAGGCAGGGCCTGGTCGAAGGTAGAGGTGATATGTGTTGCCAAGGATGATCCTGGCGCCCAATTCGTCGAGTTCTCTTTGCTCGACCGCCTTCACTGCTCCCTGCGTTCCCACCGGCATGAAGATCGGTGTCGGGATTTCACCCCGGTCGGTGAGGATCATTCCGGCCCGCGCGCGTCCATCCGTATGTATCAGCGTGAATGTCAATGCCCAAAGGTACCCAATTGCGAAAGGAAAATCAAACAAAGCCAATCTCGGCCCATCAGACTTACGTCCGGCGAAATCAATGGGATCTTTCTCTCAACCAAACAAGACCAACATACAGGAGACCACCGAGAGCATCAGCCGAGAGATCTATCACGCTCGATTGTCTCCCGGGAACGAAATACTGATGGATCTCATCCAACAAACCGTAGATAACTGTGATGACCACGCTGAACACAAGTTGATGTTTTGCGAGACGAGGTAACTTGTCCTGAAAACGAATGGCACGATGTGTCAGAGCACAAAAGACAAAGAAAACAACCGAGTGGATCAACTTGTCGAAACGAAAGATATCGAGTTTCGGCAGTTCATCCGAGGGGATGGAAGAAGTGACAAAAATGATAAGAGCCCACAGTAGAACAGGAAGCTGGTAACGCGTGAAGCTCTGACCTCCCTCCGCAACCGTCATCGGGAATCCAGGAGTTTAAGGGCATCAGGAATATGTTCGAGAATGTCAAGGGCCAACAGACTTCTCTCTCCATGTTCTTTCGCAGCTATATCTCCCGCCAATCCGTGAACGAATACTCCCGAATATGCCGCCTCTTCCGGTAACATCCCTTGTGCAGCGAAAGAGGCAACAATACCTGTCAGCACATCGCCGGCTCCGGCCGTCGCCATACCGGGGTTGCCGGTGGAGTTAACGTAAGCTGTCCCTTCGGGCGTGCCGGTGACAGTTGATGCACCTTTCAACGTGACGATGCTGCGCAACTTTTGGGCAGTTGCCGTTGATACTTCGACCCTTTGATCGTCGATGTACTTCGAGTCAAGCCCTGTCAAACGCTTCAACTCTCCGACATGAGGGGTGAGGATTGTAGCATGCTTCCGTTTCTTCACAGCGGATGGCTTTGTGGAGAGGATGTTCAGTCCATCTGCATCAATTACCATCGGCTTAGAGATGGAGGAGATAAGCTCAAGGACGAGCTGGTCTGTCTCCTCATGACGAGAGAGGCCGGGACCGAGTGCAACCACATCCGACCATTCAATCCGTTCCCGAATTTGCTCCATCGCAGAAGGAGAGATTGTGCCCGCGGTGGTCTCATCCAAAGGTGTTATCATTACCTCTGTCAGTTTCCTTATCAGAGGTGCATGAATCGATTTCGGTACACCAAGGATTACAGCACCCGCGCCAGCCTTCATCGCCGATTGAGCTGTCATGTACGGAGCGCCCGTCAGGAAGCGCGAGCCTGCAAGCACAAACACCTTGCCTACACTATACTTGTGGGCGGAAAGCGTTCTTCGCGGCAACACTTTTGTCACATCAGCGGGCTCAACACGATAAACGGCCTTCTTTCCCCCTTGAAGAAGGAACCGGGGAATACTGATGTCCGCAACAACCACTTCCCCCGAATGTTCCCTCCCCGATCCAACATAATGGCCGATCTTGGCAAGGACGAAGGTTACTGTCAGATCCGCGCGTACCCCGACATTTCCGATCACACCCGTCGACCCATTGACACCAGAAGGGATGTCTACTGAACCTACAAACGCATCCTTGCTGTTAATCCATTCGATTGCTTGCTTGTAAATACCACGCACATTGCCGGAAAACCCGGTCCCGAAGATCGCATCCACAATTACATGAGGTGTTTGCAATTTGGCGAGCTTCCTTATCGACAGTATCTCTTCAAACGTAACGCGAAGTTGCTTTGCCGCGATGATCTTTAGAAGAATATCAAGATTCCTTTTCGCGTCTCCCCGTACGTCGGTGCGCTTGCAAAGCAATGCCACGTGAACGGAGCACCCTCGATTCGCAAGATGTCGCGCAATCACGAAGCCGTCTCCTCCGTTATTCCCTTTCCCACAAAGCACAATCACTGTTTTGGAGTCTAACGAGCCGTGTGTACTCTCCAACTGATCGACAAAAGCACGACCGGCATTCTCCATCAACACCATTCCCGATAAAGAATACTGTGTGATCGCCGTGCTGTCGAACTGCTGCATCTGCTCGGCGGTGGCAAGAAGCTGCATCGGTCGGCCTATGCGAAGTAGGCGATGAGATCAAGAATGGTGGAAGGGAAGACACCAAACACAACGAGTGCGATTGCAGGAATAACAAGCGCTGCAACGTCGAGTCGCGTTGACGGCATCTCCATCAGGGATGGCTGATCCTTGAAGTACATCAACACCACAAGGCGAAGGTAATAGTATGCAGAGACCACGCTCATGAGGACGCCGACGATCGCAAGCCACGTGTACCCACCCTGAATCGCTCCGGCAAAGACGTAGTACTTCCCAAAGAATCCGGCGAACGGCGGAATCCCGGTAAGCGAAAACATGAATAACGCCATCAAGCCTGCAAGCACTGGCTTCTTTGCAGACAGCCCGGCGTAATCGTCGAATGTGAGATTCTGACCGTCGCTTGATTCCAACATGGAGAGAACGCCGAAAGCGCCAACGTTCATTGCAGTGTACGCAACGAGATAGAAAAGGACGCCATTGTAGCCATACGCGTTCCCCGCAACGACACCCGTGAGGATGTATCCAGCATGAGCAATGCTGGAGTATGCGAGCATGCGTTTAATGTTGTTCTGGGAGATTGCAATCACATTCCCGAGCACCATCGAGAGCGCGGCAACGAGAGCCATGATCTCACGAATCGAAGGGATGGCCTCAACCATG
Source organism: Ignavibacteriota bacterium (assembly GCA_016209805.1). Taxonomy (GTDB): domain Bacteria; phylum Bacteroidota; class Ignavibacteria; order UBA10030; family UBA6906; genus JACQVJ01. The sequence continues at coordinate 1,262 of JACQVJ010000109.1, read as the reverse complement.
GTCGGCGCGAAAATCAACAGGACTGCTGAGAACGCTGCAGCCTTCCCTCCTGTTGACATGAACGCACTGACCGTCGTCGGCGCTCCTTCATACACATCCGGAACCCACATGTGAAATGGCACGGCCGCAATCTTGAACACCAGTCCAACAAACAGAAGTCCCACCCCGATGACAAACGTCGTGCTTTCACTCACTACGGACAATCGCGACGTGATCGACTCGATGTTTGTCGTGCTTGTCGCGCCATACATCAACGCAATCCCATAAAGAAGAAAACCGGTGGCAAACGCGCCGAGGAGAAAATACTTGAGTGCCGCCTCGTTGCTGGCGAGACGCTTGCGCTGCAACCCGGCCATGATATAGAACGATACCGACATCAGCTCAAGGCCGAGGAAAAGAACGATCAAGTCCGCGGCGGCGGCCATCAGCATCATGCCGACGACGGCGAGAAGGAGGAGCGAATAGAACTCTCCGTGCTCGATGCCCTGTCTCTGGATGTACGACTTCGAGAGCATCAGCGTGATCAGACCCGCAAGACAGAAGACGATTCCAAAGAAGTCGGCGAACCCACCAGTCCTCACCATCTCTGCGTAGGCCTTGCCGGTAGTTCCCAACGTGGTGGAGGCCACACCGACTGCGGCAAGCAAACCAAGGATCGAAATCCACAAATTAATCTCTTCACTCTTGTCTTTGATACTCTGGATCGTCACCACGACAAGGGATGCGATTGAAACAATCGTTAGCGGTCCAGTTACGACCATATCCTGAAGTGTAATCGGCATATGCATTTGGTGATGAGAAAGGAACTGCGTTAGAAGGTCGCCAAAATGTACTCAATATTCCTGTGACAAGCAAAAACCTCCTATGTCAGAATCCAGATCAATCCGACGACGGAAAGCACAACCACGCCGAGCAAGACAAGAACGATGAGATTCTCCATCGGTCGGCGATAGAAGTCTGGATCAAAGTCAGCCCGATCGACCGACTCACTTGCCCGCGCGTTGAAGGCCTGCAGAGGATTTCGAGTAAGCCGTACCGCACTTCCTACTGCGGCGATGGCTATCGACTCAGTCCAATCAAAGAAGGCGCCTACGCGCACGACAAAGCTTCTCCACAGGAGTGGCGCAGGCCGTCGATAGAACCAATCCGTGTCCAACGCGATCGTCGGTTCGCCCGCAAGTTGACGACGCAATAGCCAGAATGCAATAAACGTGAAAGTGAGGATCTGCGTTGTCTCGGTAAGATGATGGAGCGTGTACGGT
>JACQVJ010000099.1 GCA_016209805.1 Ignavibacteriota bacterium | reverse complement strand
TTCGTGTCCTGGTATTCGTCAACAAGGATGTACTTAAATCGGTAATGGTAGCGATCGAGTACATCCCGATGTTTTGCGAACAGGTCCATCGGTTTAAGCAACAGATCGTCGAAGTCCATGGCATTGGATGCCAGCAGTCTTTTCTCGTATTCCTCATAGACCAGTGCGGCACGCTCGCCGATGGGATCAGAGACTTTTGCCAGATAGTTCTTTGGCGTAAGCATCTGGTTTTTTGCAGTACTGATGCGCGACCGGAGGGCATGAGGATTAAACTGCTGTTGGGAAATCTCGAGAGCTGTCATCACTCCTTTGATCACCGATAGCGAATCGTCAGCATCATAGATTGTGAAATTCCGCGCGTACCCGATACGCTCGCACTCGATTCGGAGGATCCGAGCAAAGATGGAATGAAATGTCCCCATCCAGATATTCTTGCTCGCCACACCGACGAGTGACGAGATCCTCCCCTTCATCTCATCGGCAGCCTTGTTGGTGAAGGTGAGTGCAAGCACCGATTCAGGCGCCACGCCGAGATGAAGCAAGTGCGCTGCCCGAAATGTGAGAACACGCGTCTTCCCGCTGCCGGCGCCGGCAACGATCATCACCGGCCCGTCGATTGCCTGCACGGCCTCGCGTTGAATTTGATTGAGCTGATCGAGAAATGACATTCAGGAAACGAAGGAGAATGATCCACAACGATAATAACCAAAAAGAAACGATGAGGCAAGAACTTTATCGCGTGAAGAGTCGCTAAAACCGGAGGAGTATATTTTTCTCTTGACAGAAGTTTGAAAATCTTTCCGTCACAGAGTGAGAGTTATCAGCGGAGAGAAACGGATCCCCTTGGCCTCAGATCATGAGCGCACCTTCAAGCTTCAGAAGGAATTCCTTCGTCTTGATGCCGCTCGAATAGCCGACGAGCGAACCGTCCGTACCGATGACGCGGTGACAGGGAACAATAATCGGCAAGGGATTGGATGCGTTCGCTCGTCCTACCGTCTGAAACCCCCTGCTTGTGCCAAGTCGCTTCGCAAGTTGTTTGTAACTGATTGTTGAGCCGTATGGAATCTTTGTGAGCTCCCTCCACACGCGAACCTGAAAGGGTGTGCCCATGAAATCGATTGGGCAGGTGAACTTCGCAAGCTTGCCGTTGAAATATCTGTTCAGTTGATCAATGATGTCCTTGTTGCGCGACTTGTTGTCAACTACCTCATTGTCGTCAAAGTTTTCATTCAACCATCCGAAAAAATCCTTTCGGCTTTGCTTCGGGACGGAAATTTTGCACACTCCTTTTTCAGTCGACGCAATGTAGATCAAACCGATCTTGGAATCGAATGAAGTGCAGTAGACCATCGACGTGAGTGTAAGTTACAAGAGCGTGAGCAAGAAAGCAGGATTACCAAAAAGTTACGCGTGGTGAGTATAAAGAATAGCAATATCAAACGCAAGAGAAAATCTTGGCAAAATTCTTCTTAAGCAAAAATTTTTGGATTTAGAAAAATGCTCTGACCTCGGCGCGGGCTGTGTGGATGGGTGAGCGTCCTCCTTCGGAGCGTCCGTCGTAGTTCAACGTCGCCTGGATGAACTGCGTCACGCGATAGTCGAACGACGCACGCCAGATCCATGTCTTTCCAACAACCCTCCCCCCGGTCAACTCGAAAGGAAATGTAGTCAACGATCTCCCAAGGATCACCTCTTCTCGTGCAAACTCTGCTCGCGCCTGCCCTGCTCCCTGAAACGCGTAGACAAGACGCAGGGACTGCGTATTCAAGTCTGCGTCCACCTCTTGCGCAGGGATCCTGTCTTCTGATTTTGCAACCTCGACTTTCATTCCCAGCTCCACATTCTGAGTCGGGCGATATGACAAGTCGTAAGCAAGCGAGTTGGAGAGAATATCTCGTACTCTGCTTGATGGTTCCGAACTCGTCACCCTGTCAATTCTGTTGACAAAGTCGATTTGATTGGCAATCTCCTTCACAAGCTGCCACCGAAGACGCACTGAGCGTTCACGCGCGTAATTGCGTTCGATTGCTGAGCTGAATTTGTTGAGCCCCCTGCGTTGTGTGAACCGCAGGCGTGAAGAAAATTCCGGACGGTCCTCGAAGAGATTGAGATCCTGCGTGAAAATCGTGGAACCCGAAATCGTGGTTGCATCCTTCTGGAACCTGCTGAAGCGCAGGAGATAAATCTGCTTCAAGTCCCGTTCGCTACTTTTCTCTTCGACGCGAACATACGTTTCAGTCGAAATGATGCGTGCAGATTCTTCCAAGATCCCCGAAGGTTCCTGGATGAAACGAGCCGGGGTCAATCTGAACCGGACACTTGTCTTGAGATCGATAACAGGAATAAGGTCATCCGTGGGCATCGTAACCGCAATGAAATCACCATCAAAACGGGTGAGGACAAATTCATCATCGTCCGCCAGTCCATTTCCGTTCAAGTCACCCAGATACTTGTAGTTACCAGTACCCTGTGTCACACGGACGAACACACGTTGAAGCCTCGAGGACCTTTCCGTCAGGACTTCATAGAAAAGGTCAGTGTCAACTCCCCTATTGAAAGGCGAGAACCTCGTCTGATTGCGAACGAGAACAGTCTTGATGTTGGAGTTTCCAAGCAATTGAAATGTGGGAGAGAACTTCTTTTCGCGCAATGTAATATCGATTGATGATGAAAGTGCATTCCATTCCGTAAGTTTCCAGCCATACATCTGGGTGAATGATTTCGACTCCCGCACGACACTTCCATTATTGAAGCGATGATCCGTTCTCCACTCGAATCCCGTGGAGAAATCCATGTTCCACAGGTCGCCGAGCTTTATTCCCGGGGCAAAAGCGTTGAACCTGAGACTCCCCGGTTTGAATAAGGAAGAAGAGATTGTTCTGACCTTTCTGTCTTCTCCCTCATATCGAAAACCCGGAGTAAGCTTCCATATTTGATACTCAACAAAGCCTTTATGGCGAAGCCACGAGCTTGCGTTGTCGGCTGCCTCCTCACGAGATCGAATGCTCTCAATATAATAGCTTGCCGTCGGCAGACCCTCGCCCTTGACGCTGAGCGACCCCTCATTGCGAACGGACTTTTGTTCCCGGCCGCGCGCGATCCTGCCGTAGCCTCCTCCAAAGGAAATCGGAGAGATGGGAGAATATCGCAACGATGCCTCCTGAATCTCTTCATCAGACTGCCGCAGTGAGTCAATCCCCCATTTCCGAGTAAACTCGATGTCATTCGTCCGGTCGATTGGAACGAACCGATTGTTGACGTACCGTTCTTTCAAGAGGATGTCAAACGATCCGATGTTGCGTCCACCAATCTTTACGTCCTTGGGTAAATAGGCAGCCTCAAACTTTAGAGCATGTCCTGCTTTGTTGTCGTCGTCGAGTGCTGAGAATCTGTTCGCATCAAACACACTGTTCGCAAACTCTCCACTGATCCTAAGATCTGATATTGGTGAAACCTGAAGATTAAAGTCCATGAGTTGAGAAGATTGTGGCAGAGGAAGCAGGCGGATTGGAAGATAATCACCCTGACCCGGCCCCTTCCAGACAAATATGCCCGATGATTGTCGTACGTACTCACCCCTGCCAAAGCCGACATTCGAAAACGTTACAATATACTTCGCCTGCGGATCACCCGGCGCGTAACGATAGAAATATCTGAGCGTATCCATAACAACCGCGCTATCAAGCAAATACAAGCCGTTGGAATCCACTCTTGTCACTCCGCTGAGGACAGCCTTGAACCTGTCGGCTCCCGCTTGCTCAAGTACCTTTCTTGCACTATCAGTGATTGCAAAATCAATGGGAGCATCGGGATCGTCCGCCTCCCTGAAATAGGAGAACGTGAATCGAGCCTTACTTTCGAAAAAATCTGATGCGGTTTGCGCGGCAAGGAGTGTGCGGCCATACTGTCTGTCCGTATATTCAAAATCGATCGTAATGCGAGATGCCGACGTAATGAGCCGCCGGGGCATGAATGTAATCTCGCCTGTCGAATAATCAATCGTGTAGTCGTTTGTCTCGCCACGAGTTTGTGGCTCTCCGTCGATGTACACTCTCTCAGTCCCCGCAATCACGATGATCGTGCGTTCATTGTTCTTGCCGGTCAGCCTGTAAGGCCCCTGAACTCCTTCAAGTCCCTGGAACTGGTTTGTATTGAATTTCCCACGAGGGACAGCCGCCGATAATGTGACCGAGCCATCTGAGAATCCAAGCCGATAATCGGCAGTCCCCTTTGCCCCCTGGAGCTTTCGGCTCAGACGGGCGAACTCTGTCCCGGCGAAATCGATATTGAAGTCACCAAGTGTTGCGGCAACATCGGTACTACGGATTTCAACGAATACTTTGTCGAACTCCTGAAGGCTTTGTGTTGTTCCTTCGGGTTGGATCGGTGTATTTTCGTCTGTCAGAGCGGCAACCACGTCAATGTCTGAGGCGATTTTCCCCGCAAGCTGGAGTCGCAAGCCGGAATTCAGACTGAAATCTCTGTTGGATCCGACTGTAAAGCCGCGGACAATACTTCCACTTTTCTGAAGATTCTCACCGAAAATATCATCCACATTGAACGCCGATCTCGGCCGTGACACTCTCACGGTATCGCCTCCTTTTGGATCTTCCATTATGACGAGCTTGCGATGGAAGTACGAGTCCTGAAAGCTGAAGGGAAAGTAGCGGTATTTAATGCTGACGTAGTGTGAATCTGGTGTCGAGGCGAGGAGAGAGTCAACATGGTTTCTTTCGAACTGCAAAAGGCCGAATCGATAGTTTAGTGTGTACTCTATTCCGTTCGCCAGCATCCGCCCGGAGTCGAGAACAAGTGTGTCACTTCCGGCAACAATAAACTGGTTCGGTAATCGGAAGGCCGAGTCCACAAGAGCTGGAGTAATGTTGATCAGAAGAGCAGCTGTCGGAGTGGACGGCGCCGGGGGAGAATCCGCTTGAGCAGTTACAAGAGCGTAAGTGGGGATGAAAGCGAGAAGTGTGCAGCAGAACGAGACGACTCGACGTATGTACGGAGGTCTGCCCATCTTTGAGAAATATACGATGAAAGAAAATCTGTAACAAAGATGAGCGCTTTGTCTCCGGGATGTTCTGCGTTCCTGAATCGAATTGAAATTAGGGAAGATTCTGTTTACATTGAGCCGCGATTCGCAAGCCAAAGTGGCGGAATTGGTAGA
>JACQVJ010000114.1 GCA_016209805.1 Ignavibacteriota bacterium | reverse complement strand
TCGAGTACATCGTCAATCCGGGGACCAATCTGGACGACAGCAAGCGTTCAATCGAGCTTGCCGAAAAGCATGCGGGGGTGTATGCGTGTGTTGGATTTCATCCTCACGATGCGAAGAAGGCGAACGAGAAATCGCTGCATGAAATCGAACAACTGAGCAAGCATCCCAAAGTTGTGGCTATCGGAGAGATCGGGCTGGACTTCCACTACGATTATTCTCCGCGCGATGTTCAGGTTGAGATTTTCAAAGCCCAGATCGAGATCGCGCAGCGGAGAAATCTCCCGATCGTTATTCACACTCGCGATTCAACTGAAGAGACGATCACGATCGTCGAAGAAGCACTTTCGTCAGATCCGTATTGGCGAAGTCAGATGGCGACCCCGCACAGCCGGTATCCTGCAGCGAAGGGAGTCTTCCATTGTTTCTCGGGGGACGTTTCCCTTGCGTGGAAGGTGATCAATATGGGTTTTTTCGTTTCGGTTCCGGGTGTGGTGACGTTCAAGAACGCCGGAAACGCTGCAGAGGTCGCGGGAAAAATCTCCATTGAGCATCTTCTTCTCGAAACCGATAGTCCGTACCTTGCTCCCGTCCCATTGCGAGGGAAAAGGAACGAACCGGCCAACATTCCGCTTATTGCCGAGAAGATCGCTGCGCTTCAGCAGCTTGACGTGAACGATGTGGCACGGGCGACAAACTATAATGTCTTCAAGCTCTTTGGTGTCGGCGAGATTAACTCGCCGCGCATCACGTACAGATTAAGGAATTCGCTCTACGTCAATCTCACGATTCGATGCAACGCCGATTGCGTTTTCTGCGATCGCAAAGGAGAAGCGGTCATCAAAGGGCACAATCTGAGGATTACGCGAGAGCCATCAGTTCAGGATGTTATTCATGAGATCGTCGACCCGACGAGGTACGATGAGATTGTTTTCTGTGGTTATGGTGAGCCGACGATTCGGCTCGACGCAGTCAAGGAGATTTCGCAGTGGGTGAAGGAGCATGGCGGCATGACCCGCCTGAACACAGATGGTCAAGGTAACGTCATCAACAAACGGAACATTGTTCCGGAACTGGTCGGCGTGATCGATGCCGTGTCGATCAGTCTCAACACGGCCGATCCACAGCAGTATGGCGATCTCATGCGGCTTGACGGTGAAAAATACTTTGCGGCCATGATCGAATTCGCCAGAGAATCGGTGAACCTCCTTCCCCGAGTGATGATGACGATCGTCGATATTGATGGGGTTGACAAGGAGAAGGCGAGGTGTCTTGTCGAAGACGAGATCGGTGCAACGTTCATCACGAGACCGTACTTCTAATGCCTCCGAGTCGCGTTCTCTTCCTCGCAGAAGGCCAGCTCGGCGACCTCCTTCTGCTAACGCCAGCCCTCCGTGCAATGAAGAAGAGTTTTCCTTCCGCAAGCATTGCTGTGCTCGTCGTAGAGCGTTACGCGTCCAGCAATCCCCGCATAGACTTCGGGAACCTGACCGCCACGAGCATAGGGCGTGAAAGGTCCGTGCTGGGGACAAACAGCAATGTCGATGAGCTTTATGTAGTGAACCGAATGGCGCTTCGCGAACTCACAGGCATGCGAAGGCTGTCATCGGAGGCTTCGATCATCAAGTTTCTCCGTCGGAAACAGTTCGATACAGTGATTTGCACGTTCCGTGAAGACAGGTTCGCACTCTGGGCGTTCTTGTCCGCGGCGAAAATCCGTGTAGGGCAAAACAATCAGGGTCTCCGTTGGTTACTCACCAATACACCGGAAATCGAGAAAAGGGATCGTGGGGTCCTTGAGTACTACTGCGATCTTGTCCGTGCCATTGGAGCAACTATCGATTCGCCGAAGACGGATTTCGAGATCCCTGAATCGTCGCGACGATGGGCGGATGAATACCTTGATTCACTTGGCATCACAGGAGAAAAGAAGCTCATCGGGATTCACCCCGGAGCTACAGGCGACTACAAGATCTGGCCGCCGGAGCGGTATGCAGAACTGATGGAACAACTGCAGGCGCTCCCCAATGTACGTGTCCTCTTGTTCAAAGGGCACATGGATGAGCCGATCATCAAAGCAATCAGGAAATCATTTCGGGGTTTGGTGTTTCAGGCTGAGGCGCGAGCGAAGATCGGCGACATCGCCGCGCTGATTCACCGATGCTCCCTTTGCATCTCCAACGATTCCGGCCCGCGGCATCTTGCGGTTGCAGTCGGCACGCCATCGCTCGCACTGTTCAGGAAGTTTCACGACCAAGAGTGGGGAACGTACAGGGAAACAAACACGGTCGCCACTTTGAAGGGGAGCGAGCAGTGTTCCGCCTGTCCCCCGGGGGTCTGTTTGGATAAAGTGCCCGATGGGATGCGCTTCGGCTCGTACTGTCTGAGAATGATTACTGTCCGACAAGTTGTCGAACGCGTGAACGAGATCTTGAATTCACCGAAGCAAATGTAATCCAGCATTCTGAAGACAATCAAGAAGGCTTCTGACCATGTCGATCCGACTTCACCAGTTGTCCGCGTTGTGTCTCATTTGTAATTTGATTCTGCCTTCGGGATACTCACACGGACAACCTCTGTCGCTCTCAACTGAGCGTGAATTCGTTTTGTTGAGTGAGATGGCCACTTGCGACACTGTATCGGTGGGGAGAGATTTGTCCGGTGTAGTTCACTCCGTGGGTAACGTTCTCATATCGCCATTGAGGTGGGATGGAGGAGACGCTCTCATTGCCGGGGGGTTTGTCATCGCAGCGACCGGATCGTTTCTTCTTGATGATGAGATGAGAGAAGTGATGCTGCGGAACACGTCAAAGTTGAACGACAACCTTGAGAGGATCGGGTTCTCGTATGGCGCACCTCAATATGCCGGTCCGGGGGCGGTTGCTGTGTACCTCTCCGGAATTATTGCGGACAATCGTTGGCTTCGGGAGACAGGATTGATGTTGGCCGAAACGATAATCTCGACAGGCATCATACAGGTTCCGTTGAAGATCATTACAGGCAGGGCTCGACCCGAAGCAAACAAAGGGAATCATTCCTTCATGCTCTTCAAGGGAGTCGGTCAGGAGAGAAGTTCGTTCTTTTCAGGACATGCAATGATTGCCTTCGGGTATTCCACCGTGCTCGCACGACAGATTGACAACGTCTTTGCGACGATCGGTCTTTATGGTCTTGCGGCCTTGACCCCCCTCGCGCGGATGTACAGGGACCGGCATTGGCTTTCAGATGCATTTATCGGATCGGCGCTGGGGGTGTTTGTGGGAAACACTATCGTCAACTCGCACCGCGGACTGGAATCCGGCGATTCGGGACTCTTGATTCTTCCAACCGGAGTCGGCGTGTCTATTACAATGAGGTTTTGAGATAAGGACTTGCGTCTTGAGCTGAGACGAAGTATATTTACCGCCGACGTATCCTCCCTCCCTGCGTCGTAAACGAACAACTATGATGTTTCCATAATCTGACAAAGAATCTCCCCTACAATGAAACTGCTCTTCATCGTTTTGTGTACTCACCTGCCATTCACGCTTCAGGCGCAAGTCGTTGGAGAAGAGGTTGAACGGAATATTCTCGTTGCACAGGACTTGCGGGATGTTGAAATCCTCACCACGTTTCTAAGAAGTAAGGAACCAGCCGTTCGCGCGAAGGCGGCTCTTTCCAGCGGCTCAGTTCAGGATACTCTACTCATAAGTATCCTCACCGATCTTTTGCGCGATACATCTGACGTTGTCCGCGCTGCGTCCGCGTTTGCGATTGGCCAGTTGAACTATGTTGTCGATAGCGCACAACGTCGGATAATCTCGCAAGTGTTAGTCGACCAGCTCAGATCGGAACGTTCGGATCATGTGTTGCAAAAAACTGTGGAAGGACTTGGGAAGGTTGGCGATCTCCACAGTTTGAGCGAGCTGATCGAGCTTGCAGAGCAATCTCACGTTCTCCCTAACCCTGAAGTCTCGCTCTCCATCGGTCGATATGCCTTCCGAGGAATCATGTCGGAGCGTGGAGCTGCCTATGCC
>JACQVJ010000102.1 GCA_016209805.1 Ignavibacteriota bacterium | reverse complement strand
GTTAAGACGTCTGCCGATAATGATACCCGTGGGCCCGGCGGGACGGCGTATCTGATTGCTGGTTACCAGGGAATAGTGTATGCAGCGTTCATGGGTGCTGCCGTGATGAATTGTAGCTGGGGTGGGACGGGAGGATCTCAGACGGAGCAGGATATCATCAATTATGCAACACAGCAGGGGACTCTTGTCGTTGCGGCCGCAGGCAACAGCAACAGCAGTGCTCCTCATTACCCGTCTTCGTACCTGAACGTGATTTCGGTGGTTTCGACGAACTCCTCGGATGTGAAGTCAAGCTTCTCAAACTATGGAACGACAGTCGATGTCTGTGCGCCCGGCTCCTCAATTGTCAGCACACTCTATCCGAGCACGTACGCGTATTTCGACGGAACGTCCATGGCAAGCCCCTATACAGCGGGTACTGTGGCCCTCGTGAAATCAGTCAGCCCCTCACTGGGGGCAATTCAGCTTGGAGAGAAGGTCCGGGTCACGTGCGACAACATCAATGGGCAGAATCCAGGCTACATTGACATGCTCGGCAAGGGTCGCATCAACGCGTTCAAAGCGGTGTCGGTGAGCTCACCATCTGTTCGTGCAAAGGATTTCGTTGTGCGCGACTCAACTGGCGGCAACAACAACGGTAACCCTGAGCCAAATGAAATCATCGATTTGTACTTCACGTTCACGAACTACCTCTCCCCGACCAACAACGCGTCCGTAGCACTCACAACAACAGCTGCAGGGCTCACCGTCACGCAAGGGTTGTTCAACGTCGGTGCGCTCAATACACTTGACACGGTGAGAAATACGGCAACGCCGTTTCGAATCCAGCTTGCCGGAAACGTTGCGCCGGGACTCGTTGCGGTCCTCAAGTTGACAATGACGGATGGAGCATACAGCGACTTCCAATACTTCAACGTGGTCATCAATCCGACGTACCAGACGCACAACGTGAACCAGGTACAGGCAACGATGACAAATAACGGCCGATTCGGGTTCAACGACTTCCCAACAAATGCTCAGGGGGTTGGATTCATCTATCCCTCCGGTGGTGCAAATGTGCTGTTTGAGGGAGGACTTATCATTGGCTACTCCGCAACGAAACTCGTGAACAACGTCCGCCAGCCCAGTGGAACACAGGATAATGATTTTCGAGCTCGAACAATCTATCAACTCCAATCCCCCGGCACTATTTCAAACCAGGATGGGTATACCTGGTTTAGCGACTCTCTTGCACCGGCTACGAACCTCATCGGCGTGCGGGTCGATCAGTATACATACACGTATTCTGATCCGGACAACGACGACTACGTGATTGTTCGCTACGATGTAAGAAATCTGACGACAAGCGCAATTTCGAACCTGTACGTCGGTCAGTTCCATGATTGGGATATAGCGAACTATGCGACGAACCGTACGGGATACGACCCGACGCGCAGTCTTGCCTATGCATGGGACCAAAACACACCAACAGCCCCTTATATAGGGATGAGAGCATTGGACAGCGCGGCGAGTGTTCGCGGTCTCGTAAACACAACAGGACTTGTGCTTGACCGCGCAGCAAAATGGAGCTGGATCAGCGCTGGCACATCGCAATCCACTGTTGGGCCTCAGGATATTCACAATGTGATCTCCTCAGGACCGTACACTATTGCACCCGGAGCTTCGCGCATGCTTGGGTTTGCTCTTGTGGGTGGTTCGAACCTGACCGACCTTCAGGCAAACGCAGACGCCGCACGGGCGAAGTGGGATGAGATACGCGCGCTCGTTTCAGTTGGTAATGGGGAAAACGATCTCCCCACGTCGTTTGCGTTGAAGCAGAATTATCCCAATCCTTTCAATCCGAGCACGGTGATAACATTTACACTCCCTGTTGCTGAACGTGTGTCTCTGCAGGTGTTTGATCTGCTCGGACGGAGAGTGGCGACATTGATTGATGGTGATCGCGGTGCAGGTATACACAATGTTGAATTCGATGCTTCGTCCTTCTCAACCGGCATCTATTATTATCGGTTGAATGCCGGTTCGTTCACAGAGACGAAGAAGATGCTCTTGGTTAAATAGTATCAAATGATACCACGTGTCGGCCCTGGTTGTTGGGCCGACACGGAGTGTATCATTTGATACTAACTATAAATAGGATTAAGCGAAGACAAGAGAAGGGCAGGGGCCTTCAATTGCGAAGGCATCCTGTCCTTTTCGTTTGTTAGGAGACTTGTGAGGTGTGTCTGTTGATTACCAGATGTGATGTTTGTACATTCTCCCTGTCAACGTCCGGAGTTTTGTTCAATGAAATATTCTCTCAGCGTCATCCTGATTGTCCTTCTTGTCGGGTGCAAGCAGAATAACGAAGTCATCACAACAATCAGCCCTCCTTCGGGAGAATTCTCCGCCGGTGTTAAGCCAATCTTCGATCAACACTGCGGCACTTCTGATTGCCATGGCGGTGGGCCACGGGGCTTTGCAGGAGGTCTGGATTTGACGTCGTATGAAGGTATCATGCGGGGATCGCGATACGGCACTGTCGTTGTCCCTGGAAACGTGTTCATGAGTCACCTAATCCAAACGATCAACTGGACCGATACCACACTCAGTCCTCTTTCAAGCGTTACCATGCCCGCGAGCAGGGATCCACTTGTGCAGAAGGATATTGAGACCATCGTTCGCTGGGTGAGGAATGGTGCCCGCAACGATAGGGGAGAGATTCCGTTTCCTGAGCCGAGGCCGGCAGGCAAGGTGTTTTTTTCGAGCCAGTCCGTGGATTTGGTTGGGATAATCGATGTGCATACCGGGCTCATCATGCGCTACGTAGGCGTGGGGAATGCGTTGCCATTCACGCAGCCGCCACAAGCACCTCACAATGTGCAAATCGATGATCAGGGAAAGTACTACTACGTCACGATGATTACGACCGGGCGGCTAAAGAAATATGATGCTTCGACAAACGAACTTCTCGGCGAAGTATCAGCCGGCGTCAACCCTGCACATGCGGTTCTTACCGCCGATGGTTCGAAAGCCTACGTCACAAACTTCAACAACTCCGTCGGACAGGTCTACAAGATAAGCACATCTACAATGACTGTTGACCGAGTAATTGTCGTACCCGGACTGCTCATGCTCGGCACTCATGGGGCACGGCTTTCCCACGATGGCAAATATCTCTACGTCGGAGCCAACTCAAGCGACAACGTCTCCATCTTCGACACCTCAAATGACTCGCTCGTTGCCCAGGTTCGTGTGGTAAACGACGGCCGGTTGGTGTCGAGTGACTATAGACCCTACCAGATTGCCGTTCGGAGCGATGATCGATTCATCTATGTAACGCTGAACGGAAACAGTCCGGCGATCGGGGGACAAGGGTTCGTTAGCGTACTCGAGCGGACTGGAAACTCGTTTGCACTAATTGATACGATCACCGTTGGCCGCCTCCCGCTCCAGTGCGAGGTTACTCCCGACCAACGATTCCTTTATGTTTGCAACCAAGGCTCGGGGAGCGTAACCGTTATCGACGCGCAGACAAACACATATTCGAGGACAATTGAGAATGTGGGCACACAACCCCACGGGATAGACATTAACCATGACAGCAGAACCGTATACGTGACGCTGGAAAACCGGATCCAGAGTGGCGAGCCGCCGCACCATCCGCTGGTTGGGAGCACAATGCCCGGTTTTCTTGCAGTGATTGATGTTGGGACACAACAGGTGGTGAAGAGAATCGAGGTTGGCGGGTTTGCTGCGGGGGTGTCCGTCTACCCGGGAAAGGGGAACTAAGCCGATGCGAACTCTGATCTACGCTGTAATAACTTCTTTGGTTCTTGTCAGTTGTAATCAAACAAATGAAGTGGTTCAACGACAACAACCGAGAATCGCTCTTACAGTGACGAATCTGCCTGCTTTGGCAGAGGGCGAGGGGCACTATCAGCTATGGGTCACGTTTCTGACCTTTAACAAGCCGACGGGTGGAGATTCTCCGACACATACAGAGGGGTACGTGAGTCTCGGAGAGTTCAACGTCGTTCCCGGAGAAGGCATTCGCGATCTCGACGGTAATGCCGCGCACTTCCAAATCCCGGAAGATGAAAACGTTCAACTCCTGGATGACGTTATTCTGACAATCCAAAGAAAAAGGACGCCGCAAGATACGAGTGAAATAGAACCGGGATCGGTCATCATCGCAGGAAAGTTTAGAGGTGATATATCACAGGCAATTGCGGATCTCACGACCGAGTACGCGGATGCGTTCGAGTCAAATTTTATCGGTCTTACGGGAGTGTACACGATCACAGCTCCCACTTCTCCTTCGGATTCCAATTCGGGCATTTGGTTCTTCGAACCGAATCCCACTCCCGCTGCTGGTCTCAAAAACCTACTCGTGCTCCCGGAAACCTGGTTGTATGAGGGGTGGGCAGTCGACATGACAAATTTGAGTGGTCCATTATATTACTCAACCGGGAAATTTGCGCGGGCTGACTCTGCAGATCTTGATGGTGCAGGCCCCGGCAAAGGGCCTGGAGCTGGCTTGAACTTTCCGGGACAGGATTTTATTGTGGCCACCGGCGGCAGTCCCGCCAAGCCGAATCTTCGAGGAGGGGGATTTAAGTTCTTGATTACCCTCGAACCAAATCCAGATAACTCTCCCAATCCAAGTCTGTTGACTTTGCTGAGCTCATTTCCAGAACCCGTCCAGTCAGGGAGGCTTCAGACCCAGAGTTCACCGATGTTCAACGTCAGCAGTTCATTTATACCACGCGGAAAAGTAACTGTCGTCAGATAGGTCTGTTGTATGGGTGCCTCGGGGGTCATCATTGCTCTTCTTCTCGTTGGTCTCACCGCGGGCTCCGCTTTTAGCCAGCCATTCATACGAGAGGTTTATGGAATACCCGTCCAGTCGGGTGCGGAAGCGGTCGAGCATCCATTCACGGGCGGCTTATACAACCCGATGCATCAGTTCGTCGATATCGATGGGGATGCGGATATCGACCTGTTCCTCTTCGACTTCAACGATCTGAGTATGATGTTTTTCAAGAACGTCGGGAGTCAGCAGAACCCTGCCTTTAGATTCGAGACACCACCGTTCATCATTCCGTTTACTCAATCCTGGTTCCGCTTCGCCGATATCGATGGAGACAACAAGTTGGACTTTCTTGGGACGGGAGACAGTGCCAACAGCGTTGCCATCTACAGGAACGTCGGTACACCACAGCTTCCGGTGTTCACCCTCATGACCTCGCTGTTGCGCGACTCAGCCAACTCTATTGTTCGCGCTGATGCTTACTCAATCGCTGCGCTGGCCGACATGGACGGGGATGGCGATCCCGATTACTTCTCCTTGAACTCGGGCAATGGGACAATCAACTATTACGAGAACATAGGTAATACGACCAACTTTGTCCTTGCCTTCCGAACGGACCGATACCAGGGAATTCAGATTTGTGTGGGCTGTCGACCTGAAACTCCACCCATGGGAACTGATGATCCGTTTCTTCACGGAAATGGAACGATGCACTTTGGTGACATCGATGCGGACAATGACTTTGACATGCTGTATGGGGATCTGTTTGATGCCGGCTTGTTCTTCTTTCGGAACATTGGAACGCCAACGAACCCGATCCTTGATTCGGTGTCGGCCAGGTTTCCGCCGGCCAACCCTGTACTCACAGGGGGATTTAACCAGCCAACATTAGTTGACATCGATGGTGATGGCGATGTTGATCTGTTCGTTAGTGTGCTGCCGCCACTGCAACGGGTTGATAACTTCCGCTTTTATCAAAACGTCGGTACTCCCAGTGC
>JACQVJ010000101.1 GCA_016209805.1 Ignavibacteriota bacterium | reverse complement strand
TGTCAAAGTACATGAAGATTCTTGACGGAGTCAAGATGAAAACCTCACCTTGACATTGCCCCACCAACCATATATATTTTTGAAGAGTGGATCGGTTATTTATTCCCGCTTTCGCCCTGAACCGATTCCATTCTCGACAGGCGACGATGCCGGTAGTTAAACATGACGAATGCAAAGTTCAAGAAGAAGTTGGACGACCTTCTGCTCGTATGCAAGAAGAACCTCCCGAAAGTAGACGAGGCTCTCATCAGGCGGGCATTCGAGTTCGGGTTCGATGCGCACCGCAATGACATCCGGGCTTCCGGTGAGCCGTTTTTTGATCACCCCTATCAAGTTGCCCGGATAGTTGCCGAGGAGATTCCTCTCGACGATGTATCCGTGGCCAGTGCTTTGCTGCATGACGTTGCCGAGGATACAGAATACCAAATCAAAGACATTAGAGCGGAATTCGGCGATACGATTGCGGATATCGTGGACGGAGCGACGAAAATCTCCGATATCTTCAAGAGTCACGATGTTACCCAGGCAGAAAGCTATCGCAAAATGCTGCTCTCCATGGTGGACGATGTTCGTGTCATGCTTGTAAAGTTCGCAGATCGTCTTCACAACATGCGCACGCTCGAGTACCTCCATCCGGAGAAACAGAAGCGGATGGCGCGGGAGACTCTTGATATCTATGCTCCGTTTGCCCACAGGTTTGGGCTGGCAAACATCAAGTGGGAGCTGGAGGATCTTTCGTTTAAGTATCTCAACCGGGAAGCGTACGATATGATCGCCAGCGAACTGAAATCCCGAAGACGTGAACGGGAGCACTACATTGCAAAATTCGCCGCGCCGATTGAAAAGCGATTGAAAGAACATGGGATGAAGTTTGAGGTGAACGGACGTCCGAAGCACTTCTACAGTATCTACAACAAGATGTCGGCTCGGAACAAGCCACTGGAGGATGTATACGATCTCTTTGCGGTCCGCATCATTCTGGACACTGATGACAGCAATGAGTGCTTTAAGGTCTATGGCACAGTCACTGACATTTATATCCCCAATCCAGAGAGATTCAAGAACTACATTTCCGTACCCAAGAAGAATGGCTATCAATCCATCCATACGACGGTTGTGGGACCTGAGGGTAAGATGGTGGAAGTGCAGATTCGCACCCGAGCCATGCATGAGGTTGCTGAAAAAGGAGTAGCCGCACACTGGATGTATAAGGAGACCAACTCCGCCATTGATGAAGAGCTCTCCAACTGGGTCAACTGGGTCCGTGAGATTTTTGAGAGCGCAAGTGAAGGGCAGGTTCCGACCCAGCAGCTCATGGAGAGCTTCAAGCTCACTCTTTACCAGGATGAGATTTACTTGTTCACTCCCAAGGGGGATCTGAAGATTCTTCCCAAGGGAGCCACGCCTGTTGATTTTGCTTATGAGATCCATTCCAAGGTCGGCGACCACTGTCTTGCTGCAAAAGTCAATGGACGCATCGTTCCCCTCGACACTCAGCTGAAGAGTGGAGACCAGGTCGAGATTATCACGTCAAAGAATCAGACTCCTAATCCCGATTGGGAGAAGTTTGCCGTCACCCACAAAGCAAAGTCGCACATCCGCCGGTGGATTAAGGAGGAACAGCGCAAGTTGATCGAAGAAGGGAGAGCACTCTGGGAACGGAAAGTCAAAAAGGCAAAGCTCAGCATCAGCGAAGACGATCTGAACAGGTTCCTTCATGAAAAGAAGATCGAGAATATCGGGATGTTCTACCTTGGCATTCGTCAGGAGAAAATCGAAGTTGACGCCATCATCAAGATGATCCAGGATGAACAGAAGCATCCTCAACCGGTTGTAACTGAAGAAGGAAAGATCGAAGGGCTGTTCAATCGATTCATAACTACTGCGCGCGGCATTTCGTCCGGCATCATGCTCAACGGGACACAGGAAGGCATCATGCACAACTATGCGAAATGCTGTCACCCGATTCCCGGTGATGATGTCGTCGGATTCATTACAACCGGTGAAGGGATCAAGATCCACAGACGGAACTGCAAGAACATACGTTTGATGATGCAGATCGATGCAAACAGATTCGTGGACGTGGCGTGGCCGGCGGATAACGGAGTGATGTTCGTTGCGGGTCTGAAGGTTTCCGGTGTCGACCGCCCCGGTATGCTCAGTGATATCACACATGCGATTTCCTCGTATCTGAATACGAACATACGAAGCGTAAATCTTGATTCTCGCGATTCGTCGTTCGAAGGGACCTTCATTCTCTACGTGAAGGACACCGAGCATCTGAACAGAATCAGCGACAAGATTCGGAGAATCAAAGGAGTAACGCGGGCAGAGCGATTCGAAGAGTAGTGTGATTGGAGAGAGGGAGCGAATTCGAAGTTTCCTATTCAAAAATTCGTTCTGGAATACGGAAACGTCGGTGTGTTTGGAGTGAACCCGACGAAGGAAGTGCAGCAGCAGGGAGCCCGAAGATTGCTGAACGGGTCATCGATCCGGCAGGACGGACGACGGATTTCAAATCGTAGACGACGGCAAGAAGTTTCCCTGACAACCGCTGGACGCAAATCTTTTTCACAACTGCCCGTACTTCCTGCTTACAACGCCACTAATGACCCTGTTCTACGGACGCATACTGGGTATCGACTACGGAAGCAAAAGGATCGGTGTCGCCGTCAGCGACCCTCTGAAGATCATCTCGCAAGGTGTTGGCACTCTGGAGAATGATGACCGGACGTTCGATCGTCTTAAAAAAATTATCACGGAGCGTGAAATAGATCTGATAGTGGTTGGGATGCCATACACCGATGACGGTGGGAAAGGGAAAAAGGCATTGGAAGTGGACGCGTTTATCGAGAGTCTGATACGAACAACCGATGTGGGGATCGTGACGTGGGATGAGAGCTTTTCTTCCGTGAACGCGCAACGTTCATTCATCGATGGGGGGATGAAAAAGAAGCAACGGCGCCAGAAGCAACGAGTCGATGAGATGGCGGCGCGGCTGATGCTGCAGGATTATCTGGATCATCGTCCTGGTGGATGATCGTGAATGAATTGCCGCTTCAAGATTCATCCCAGCCAAGCACAACGCAACCCTGGTGGAAGCGTAGCGTCGCCTGGATGAAAAACCACAAGGCGAAGACGCTCGTGATTGTCGCGGCTCTTATCCTTGGTGTGGAAATTGGTACTATCCCGTTCTTCAGCGTGGCGCGTCTGAAGTCAGAGAATCCGAGCGAGACTGCCCTCATGCGCCAACGGATCAGGGAGGCTGAAGGTGAAGGCAAGAAAATGAATATCGTCCACACTTGGATATCGATCTCTCGAATTCCTCAACACGTGATCAATGCGGTGGTGGTTGCGGAGGATGGGACGTTCTTTTCGCATGGCGGCATTGACTGGTTTGAGGTACAGGAATCTGTAGAGAAGAATATTTCTGAAGGACGTGCTGCAAGGGGCGCGAGCACGATCACACAACAGGTTGCCAAGAACCTTTATCTGTCGACTTCGAAGGATCCGATTCGGAAGTTGAAGGAGGTGATTATTACGCTGCTTCTCGAACAGCAGCTCAGCAAGAACAGGATCCTTGAAGTGTACTTGAACGTGATTGAGTGGGGGAGAGGGATATTCGGCGTAGAGTCGGCGGCACGAGCCTACTTTGGCAAGTCTGCATCGTCCCTCTCGCTTGAAGAGGCAACACGTCTCGCGGCAGTTATTCCCAGCCCGCTTCGCCACAGGCCGGACGCGAATAGCCGCTATGTCCTTCGTCGCAAGAACATTGTCTTGAGAAGAATGTTGGCCCGCAATTTCACTGAACAAATAACTACACAGGAGAATGCATCAAACTCCATACTTGAACCCCACCGCAGAGTAGACACCGCGGCTATAGCGCCGGAGAATACCATACCCGAAGATTCAACAGATACCGAAGGGGAAGAATACAATGGACTATAAAGATGTGAACCGACTGATCGAAGAGGGTGAAGGGTTTGAGATCGAGTTCAAACGCAAAGTCTCGAGTCCGGAAAAGATTGCACGTGCGATGATCGCATTCGCCAACACGAGGGGCGGACATATTCTGTTTGGTGTTGATGACGATGGCTCAATTGTCGGCGTGGAAAGTGAAAAGAGTGAGGTCGATCTTATCCATCATGCAGGAATAATGCTCTGTCTTCCGGAGATCATACCACATATCGATATTGTCCCGTTCGACGGGAAGGACGTAATTGTGGCATATGTGAGGGAGAGCGGCAACAAACCTCATTACTTCACCGGTGCCAGCAATGGAGACGCGAGGACCGGTGAGGAGACAAAGGTTTTCATACGTGTCAACGACAAAACTGTGATGGCAAGCAGGGAGGTTGTGAAGATACTCCGTGGTGAGCGTCCCGATGGCCCTCCGGTCCATATTGAGATTGGCGAGAATGAGAAGAGGCTGTTCAAATACCTCGACTCGAACGAGAGGATAACGATCAAGGAGTTTAGCGATCTCGTGAATATTTCAGAACAACGAGCATCTCGCATACTTGTCGCCCTGGTAAGAGCTGGCGTAGTACGGATTCACACACTGGAAAAACGCGACTACTTCACGCTGGCGTACGACATAACCAAGTAACTCATCTGGTTTTCCATATTCTGACCAACTCGAAAAGGGCAATGCCGTAAGCCACGGCTGCGTTCAGTGATTGTTTCATTCCGAACATTGGGATCTCGATTGATATATCGGCTTCGGCAATGACCTCGGATGAGACTCCCGTGATTTCGTTTCCCACAACCAGACACAGCGGAAAATCGTTTTTCCGGATCTCAAAATAAGGCCTGCTCTCGGTCGTGTGTTCAAGGATGCAAATCTTTGCTCCATCACTCTTTGCCTTCTTCATAGCTTCGCGGGGATCTTTGAAGTACGTCCAGGGGACACTCTCAGTGGAGCCAAGTGCGGTTTTCTCAATTTCCTTTCGGGGGGGCCGGGCTGTGAAGCCGCAGAGATACAGCCCTTGAATCAATGCGCCGTCAGATGTGCGGAATATCGATCCGACATTGTACAGGCTTCTGACATTGTCGAGCATCCCGTAAATCGGGAGCCGCTCCACAGTTGCGAGGAGTTCTTTGGGTGTACGGGCTTGAGCGATTTCCTCGTGGGTAAGCTTCCGCATTTCAAGTATTCCATAAATATCCAGACGAAAACCCAGGACTTGCCGCAAAGTCACCAGGGCACAAAGAAGAACGTTTTGATTCTATCATTGTTTGTGAACCTTTGCGACTCTGTGTCTTCGTGGCACAGTTTTTTTAACCCGACCCCTAGTTACCTGAAGGAGTATAGTGATTCAGGACTGTTTATCCAAGGAGCGTATCCATGCAAATGATCTCGACACGATCTGAACAAAGGAGTTCTGAGCAACATGGTTTTCAAAGGGTTGCACGGATTAGTCTAAATGGTTATATTATTTACCCATTTTTCGGGAAAGGTTGCACATAAGGGAACTTGTCATTGCAATAGATGGTCCTGCGGCGTCAGGCAAATCCACTACCGCCAAACATGTGGCGGACCGACTTGGTTACTTGCACATTGATACTGGTGCAATGTACAGGGCGATAACATTGAAAGTTCTCAAGAGTGGCATAAAACTGAAAGACGTTGACCGCATTGCCCATTTGGTAAGTTCTACGCACGTGGAACTGCAACCCACGGACGGTTCTTTGAAAACCATTTTAGATGGAGAGGACGTCACCGAGCAAATCCGAAGGCCCGAAGTAACAAGGGCTGTCAGTGCAGTCAGCAGCATTCCTCAAGTTCGACAGGCAATGGTAAGAGAGCAACGAAGAATGGGAGAGGCGGGTGGCATTGTGCTCGAGGGGACCCACGACATTGACTGTTTGCGCTGGTGGTTCGGTGAGCCCGTCCGGATCTCTGGGGTGACAAAACGCGTGGGCGCACTGGACATCGATGTCGAGGATGTGGCGGAGATTGTGGTAGAATTCGGTTCTGGAACCGCCGCGAGCATCCACCTCGATTACCTGCGGCCTATCCGGGGACGCTTGTGCGAGCTGATCGGGGATCGTG
>JACQVJ010000098.1 GCA_016209805.1 Ignavibacteriota bacterium | reverse complement strand
GCTTCGACTTGATCTCGAAGCTGTGCGACGTGGTTTTGCATTGTGGGGGGAGTATGAAGAATCTTCCCGTGCAGGGACGTGGCAACGCCACATCCCCACAACATCGGAAGATACATGAACTACTTACGATGATACAAACTTCACAACCTCCGCAAACGCCGGCGGGTTGTTCACGGCAAGGTCTGCCAGAATCTTACGATTAATGTCGACCTGCTTCTTGTTGAGCCCGTTGATCAAGCGTGAGTATGTTGTTCCGTGAAGCCGTGCCGCAGCGTTGATGCGCGCGATCCAAAGCTGGCGGAATGTCCGTTTCTTTGTCTTGCGGTCGCGGTAGGCATGTTGGAGACCCTTCTCCACGTGGTGCTTAGCCACCGTGTAGACTTTGCTTCTCGCACCCCAGTAGCCTTTCGCTTGCTGCATAACGCGCTTGCGACGGCGATGGGAGGCAACTTTGTTCTGCGAGCGTGGCATAGTTGCTCTTTCCTATGTATGTGTGTGAAATGCCCTCCGTCCGATACCTGACAGGGGCTGTCGCTTACTGGTTACTGCTGTAACATGATTTCAACACTCTTCTTGTCCTGCTGGGACACAAAGCCGGGATGCCTGAGTTTACGCTTTCTCTTTCTTGTCTTGGAGGTCAGGATGTGGCTTCGATATGCCTTGGCGCGTTTAATCTTCCCGGTCCCTGTGACCTTAAACCGTTTCTTGGCCGCGCTCTTGGTTTTCATTTTGGGCATGTGATTTCCCTTTGCTATGCTTTTCCGATTTCTTGCTTTTGTTCCCCCTTTTTTTTCCGCTCTGGGGCAAAGATTGCAATCATGCTTCTTCCTTCCATGTGCGGAGCCTGGTCGACCTTCGCAACATCGTTCAGTTTTTCTGTGAGTCGTTCAAGCAGTGCTTCACCTTTTTCTTTGTACGTAATCTCCCTCCCTTTGAACACGACCGTGGCTTTGACTTTGTGTCCGTCCGCGAGAAATCTCCTCGCGTGTCGCGTCTTGAAGTCAAAATCGTGAACATCTGTATTCGGATGAAAACGCAACTCTTTCAGCAGTGAAATATGCTGGTGTCTCTTCTGGATCTTGTCCTTCTTGGCAAGTTCGTACTTGAACTTGCCGAAGTTGATGATCTTGCAAACAGGTGGATTTGCAGTTGGAACAATTTCAACGAGATCGGCGTCTCTTTCTCGAGCCATTGCCAGTGCCTCCCTCGGACTCATCACACCGAGCTGGGCACCGTGCTGGTCTATGACCCGGACTTCCGGAACACGGATCTCTTCGTTGATGCGAGCGCGTTTTTCTTTGCTAATGGAGCAGCCTCCTATGATGTGATGGTTTTCTCTCTGACCTCTTTCTCGATGCGGGCCAAGAACTCACGCCGACCCATTGCCCCAAGGTCTCCCCTCTTGTGCTGACGGACCGATACGGTATTCGCCTGTCGCTCCTTTTCCCCGGCAACGAGCATATATGGAACCTTCTTAGTCTCCCACTCCCGTATCTTGAAACCGATCTTCTCATTCCGGTCATCAAGTTCGGTCCGAATCCCACAACCTTCGAGTTCACTCATGACGCTTTGCCCATAGTCGTTTTGTGTGTCCGTGATCGGCAGGACGACACATTGGACAGGCGCCAACCACACGGGGAACGCCCCGGCGAAGTGTTCAATGAGGATTCCTATGAAACGTTCCAACGAACCAAAGGGAGCGCGGTGAATTATCACCGGGCGGTGTTTCTGGCCATCACTGCCGGTATATTCCAGGTTGAACCGTTCAGGCATGATATAGTCGACCTGAACCGTTCCAAGTTGCCACGTCCGACGGAGGACATCAACGACCATGAAGTCAATCTTTGGACCATAGAAGGCCGCCTCACCAATTCCAATATAATAATTCAGTTGCTTAAGATCAGCAGCCTCCTTGATATCGCGCTCCGCCTTCTCCCACAACTCATCTGCCCCGCCGAACTTCTCTTTGTTTTTGGGGTCCCGGAATGACAGTCGCGTCTTGAAATCACTGAAGCCAAGCGTATTGAACACCAGTTGGATGAGTTCAATAACATCACACAGCTCATCTCTCAGCTGATCCTGACGGACGTACATGTGAGAGTCATCCACCGTAAACGAGCGTACTCTGACCAGACCATTCAGCTCGCCCGACTGTTCGTAACGGTACACAGTGCCAAACTCCGCCAGCCGTAGTGGAAGATCGCGATAGCTTCGGGGCTTTGCAAGATATACCTGATGATGATGCGGGCAGTTCATCGGCTTCAGAAGATATTCCTCATCCTCAACAGTGATTGGCGAGAATTGACTTTCTTTATAATAGGGGTAATGTCCGCTCGTCTTGTAGAGATTGATATTGCCAATGTGAGGTGTAACGATCGGTAAGTAGCCGCGTTTGCGTTGTTCGTCACGCAGAAAGTTCTCAAGCGTCTCTCGAAGCATCGTTCCCTTGGGCAACCAGATGGGCAAACCACCTCCAACTTTTGGGGTGAGGAGAAACAGCTCCAGCTCCTGGCCGATCTTTCGATGATCCCGGCGTTTCGCCTCTTCGAGACGGAAGAGATGCTCATCAAGTTCTTTCTGAGTCGGAAACGTGATTCCATAGATGCGTTGGAGCATCTTGTTCTTTTCGCTCCCGCGCCAGTACGCGCCCGCCACATTCAACAGCTTGATTGCTTTGATCCGTCCCGTTGAAGAGATATGTGGTCCGAAACAGAGATCAGTGAAATTTCCCTGGTGGTAGAAACTGATCTTTTCATCCTTCAAGCCATCGAGGAGCTCAAGTTTGTAAGGATCCCCCTTTCTTGTGAAATAGGCAACGGCATCTTTCCACGACTTTTCTTCGCGACGATACGGAACATCACGTCTTGCCAGTTCTCGCATTTTCTCTTCGATCTTCACCAGATCCTCGCCCGACAGGGAGTGGTCTCCCATATCGATGTCGTAATAGAAGCCATTCTCGATCGGAGGACCTATGCCAAACTTCGTCCCGGG
>JACQVJ010000100.1 GCA_016209805.1 Ignavibacteriota bacterium | reverse complement strand
GCGGCATTCTGCGATCGACAGACAACGGAGCGAGCTGGACTCCGGTGAACTCCGGACTAAGTGATCCTTACGTGTGGGTACTCGCCATCAATTCCGACGGCCACGTTTTTGCGGGAACTTTCGCCGGTGTTTTCCGGTCAACGGACAATGGAGAAAGCTGGGCATCACGCGGGCTTGTCGGAAGCCATATTGCCGCACTCGCCATCGACGCAAGCGGGCGCATCTTTGCGGGTGAGAGAACCGGCACGCAAGGAGGGGTTTTTCGCTCGACGGACAATGGTGAGACGTGGACTCCAACGGGCCCTGCCGGCGCGCAGGTATACTCCCTTGCCATCAATCGCAATGGTCCTCCTCCACTCATCGGTCAGATCTTTGCCGGAACAGAAGGGTCGGGTATCTTCCGCTCAACGGACAACGGGACGAATTGGACTCAAGTGAATACAGGCTTGACACTTTGGTATGTTCCGGCCCTTGCAATCAACTCCAGCGGACACATTTTTGGCGGAACAACAGCCGGCGCCGACGCCGGCGTGGTTCGCTCAACGAATAACGGGGAGAATTGGACTCCGGTACTCACTGGTCCATCTGTATCTGCGCTCGTCACCAATTCGAGCGGTCACATCTATGCTTCCGGTGTCTTTCGTTCAACAGACAATGGGGAACACTGGGATACCGTGAGCTCTGGGGTGACTGATTATGTTTGGGCCTTCGCTGTTAATTCCGGTGGGTACATCTTTGCAGGAACCGGTGGGAGTGGAGTTTTCCGCAGCGTGCAATCGACCACGTTCGTACCGGAAAGGCACGGAGGACAACCAACCTCATTCACGCTTGGCCAGAACTACCCTAACCCGTTCAATCCGAAAACGAGTATCAAGTTCAAAGTACAAAGTTCAAAGTTGGTTACTCTCAGAGTATACAACGTGCTTGGCCAAGAAGTCGCAACGCTCGTGAATGAAGAGTTGCAGCCGGGAAGCTACGAAGTGGCGTGGGATGCCGAGGGTCTGGCGAGTGGGGTATACTTCTATCGCCTTGCCGCCGGAGAATTCACTGCTGCGAAGAAACTCGTCTTGTTACTATAGACGTTAGTGAAGTCGTCCAAATAGGAGGAGGTCGGTATGCATACCAAACTGTTCTTGATCATGTTAGTCTGCTTGGAAGCAGCACACGCACAAAACTTCTGGGAACCGGTATTGCCTTCGGTCGGTTACGTTGTCAATCTTGCGGCGAACTCTCAGGGGCATCTCTTTGCCGCATCGTACACTTCCGGCGTCTACCGCTCCACCGATGGAGGAACAACGTGGGTTCAAGTAAATTCAGGTCTCATGTTTTCCTCTGCATTGGGAATGGCTGTAAACCCCTTAAGCGGAGATTTGTTTGTCTCTTCCGGTGCGCGTATTTATCGATCAACGACGAATGGGGAGAACTGGGTTGCGCAAGATTCAACAACTTTTCTCTCTGGCGCCTGGCGATTGGTTGTGAACAACCAGGGGATACTGTTTGCCGCACCCAATAGCTCTGATAGCCTCCGAAGGTCGAGCGATGACGGATTAACCTGGAGAGCAGCGCACAATGGTTTGCCTCAAGGTGGAACTCAGGAACTCAGAATTCATGCAAACGGCGACATCTATATCTGTATGCGGAACAATTGGGTTTTCCGCTCTTCGGACAACGGAGAGAACTGGACGGCACTGCCGCGTCCATTTCCTCCCTTGCCGTATGTTGATGCTGACGCGATTGCATTTGGCTCAGGGAGTGAAATCTATGTCGGCGATGATGGGTGGGGTTTTTTCAAATCGACAGATGGCGGTTCTTCTTGGGAACAACTGAATAGTGGTTTACCAAACCAGTATGTGTGGGCATTAGCGGTGAGCAACCGGGGGCATCTCTTTGCCGGGTTGGCAAGTGATGGCGTCTACCGTTCGACAGATGGCGGGGCACAATGGGACAGTGTTAACACTGGCTTGGGTCCGTCCAGAAGAATCTATTCCTTCTTGATAGCATCAAGCGGATATTTGTTCACGGGAACAATCAGTGGCTTGTTCCGTAGTACGCAGCCCGTAACAGATGTTGAAGAGGATTTGAACAATGTCGCGAACCAGTATGTGCTCTTTCAGAACTACCCCAACCCGTTCAACCCGAAAACGAGTATCAAGTTCAAAGTGCAAAGTTCAAAGTTGGTTACTCTCAGAGTATACAACGTGCTTGGCCAAGAAGTCGCAACGCTGGTGAATGAAGAGTTGCAGCCGGGAAGCTACGAAGTGGCGTGGGATGCTCGCCTCGTTAACGGGGCCTGGGGTTTAGCCAGCGGGGTGTATTTGTATCGGCTGACGGTGGGTTCATTCTCTGAAACGAAGAAATTTCTGCTGCTTCGTTGAACAAGGAGAAATCGAAGGTGAGTTGAGTCCCGGGTGCCGTGACGACCCAGACACTTGTCCGATATTCGCTCGGCTGTCACGGCTGTGAAGTCTAAACTCAGCGCCGTGACAGTACAGTGTGATTCGGACTCGCTTTTCGTCACGGCACCTTGATGATTCGTTGATGCCGTGACGACCCAGAGAAACTTGGCGCGGTGACAGCACAGTGTAACTCCGCCGACCGAGGTGAAAGGACATCCAAACTATGGGACGGCGAGGCAGAGCAAAGCTTGCCGACGAGACGTTTTTCTTTGTGACCACCACCGTCGTAGAACATGCCTGCGTATTCTCTGAAAGCAAGTACTGCAATCTCCTCATCAGCCAAATCAAGACTTGGCAGATGCATTTTCGATTTGATGTGCTGGGCTACGT
>JACQVJ010000108.1 GCA_016209805.1 Ignavibacteriota bacterium | reverse complement strand
GCTTGATGTAGTAGCGATCCGTCCTCCCGTAGATCTTCCAGTCGATGCGCTTGATCTCATCGCCGGGCATGTACTGCCGGTGCTCGGCAAACTCAACGCTGAAACCATGGTAAGGGCTTTTGTGCAGGCCCGTGATGAACCCTTCCACGACAAGCCGGGCGCGCAGTTCCATATTTGCAAGTTTCGAAACGACTTGCGGCCGGAGATATTGCCGGTAGTCCTGTTCCACTATTGCTTCTTCGTTGGCTTCGCAGCAACCTTTGCCGCTGGCTTGCTCTGCTGGATCTCTTTTGCTGCTGGTTCCGGGAGGAGTGCTTCTGGGGGCGTGCCGAGATGGTCAAGCTCGAACTTCGCCGAGAGCGCCATCTCATGGTCGGGATGTTTTTCCAGAAAGCGCTGGTACGCGGCACGCGCGCTATCGAGGTTATTCAAGGCATTATTGTAGATATAGCCGATGAGGAACATGCTGACGGCAGATTTCTCACCATCCGGAAACAACTCGACATATCGACGATAGGCACGTATTGCTGCTTCAAAATCCTGTCTGTCATTGTTGTTGATCCGCGCGATATTGAACGCCGCTCTTTCCGCAAGCTCATGCGATGTGTGTTCGTTCAACAGCTCCGTATATAACTCAACAGCTTTCGCAAAGTCCTGAGATTTTTCCGCCATTTCCGCCTGTGCGTAGAGTTCTTCAGGTGATGTTCCGCACCCAACAAACATGATCGAAACGACCATCAAGCAAAGCAACACTTTCATCAGAATTCCTCCTCAAAGTTCGGAACAAAAGTAGAGAAATATAGACTTAGAATCAACGCGCAGGCGTGCGTCGTTCCATGATAGCTGCAAAGAATCCGTCGGTTGATGTTCTGTGAGGAAGGAGCGTGAGGAAATGAGATTTGCTGTCGATCTGAATCCCCTGACGTTTGAGAATGTCCGTCGCGGGCAGAGGTACGAAGTCCTGATGACGTGAGAGAAACCACTCGACGACATCTTCATTCTCCTTGCGCAACAATGTGCACGTCGAATAGACGAGGCGCCCGCCCGGCTTCACCAACTCTGAGTACCTCTCTAATACCAAGCGCTGGATTTCAGTCATTCGTTCAACAGACTCCACTGTGAAAAACAATTTCGCTCCGGGATTGCGACGAAAAGTTCCGATCCCACTACACGGGGAGTCAATGAGTACCTTGTCGGCTTTCCCATGGAGAGCCCTCATCGTTTTCTTATCTCGATCGGTAAGACACACGCGTATTATTGACGCTCCCGCTCGTCCAATCCGATCACGGATATTCCTCAGCCTCTTCTCGTTTACCTCGACTGAATACAGAGATCCGGCATTCCTCATCATCGCTGCGATGTGAAGACTTTTTCCCCCGCCCCCAGCACAGGCATCAACCACAGTCTCGCCGGGAGTAGGTTCGAGAAGCATGGAAATGAGCTGACTCCCCTCGTCCTGCATTTCAAAGAACCCCTGCTTAAAGCTTGCATGCGACTGTGCGTTGATGCGCCTTTCGAGAATCAATCCATACGGAGAGTGCAATGTCGGCGTGCTCTTGATTCCCTCTTTTTCCAGTTCGAGGCGACACTCTTCCACGGAGACCTTGCTTGTGTTGACCCGAACTGTGATCGGTGCTGGCTGATTAAGAGCCATGCACAGCTGCTCCGCCTCCCTAAAGCCGTAACGATCAATCCACTCTTGTACGATTGCTTCTGGAATCGAATTGCTGACTGCAACACGAGAGGCGGTGTTCTGACTGATTGCAGACGGTATTTCAACGTTCTTTAGTGCATTCAAAAATGCGCTGCATTCGATATTCGAAACATAACTTCGCCAGAGCGCGGCAATATCCGGAAGAAGTGCCGAAGGGTTCTCGGCCCGGAGCTTTACGGCCAACGCAGCGTACAACGCCAACGAAGGAGGGAGATCGGTTGGATGTCTCGCCTCGATTGTCAAAAGTGTTTCTTCAATATAGACTCTTAGCAGCGTGAAGTTTCTCAGAATCGAATACAACGCATCGGAAATGAAAAGTCGATCCTTGGAACCAAGATAATGGCGCGAGCGGAAGAATCCCTTTACGACATTATCCGCTGGGTGTGTAAGATTACGGACCGAATCGAGGAGTTCAACAAGATGTCCAATGAGAGAGGTTTTTTTCATGGGATGAAAAACAACAAGTCTGGTCCTGAGGTGGACCAGACGGGACTTCTAAGTGTAGGCAGCAGTTAAACGAGTATGATCGGTTGATGCATTTCGGAATTCATGTACGCTCGCACCATGCGAGGAGTATTGTAAGCAATACCGACTCTCCCTGCATTATTGAGCGTGATAATGCCACCGTAGCCTTCGGCTTTCCGTTCAAGGATCTTGAGCCCATCGCTTGCAGCTTTCTGCGGATCATTACCGTTGCGGTCCATGAGATCGATAACAGTCTTTGCCATGACGACTTTAATCATCGCCTCACCCCATCCCGTTGTCGAAACTCCGCCTACGGAATTATCGGCGTACGTTCCGCATCCGATTAGAGGGGAATCGCCAACACGGCCCGGATACTTGTTCGGTGTACCCCCGGACGATGTCCCCGAGGCTATGTTGCCGTACTGATCAAGTGCCACGGCACCAACGGTATCCACCGGGACCTTCTTCCTGCGAAACGCATTCCTTGTGGATGAGTTCGGACGCCGCTGAGCCTTGCGCCATCGATCAAGTTCGCGGGTTGTGATAAGTTCGTCCTGACCGCAGGTTTTCACTCCATGTTCACGCGCAAAACGAATCGCCCCCATCCCTACCAGCACAATGTGTTCGCTGTCCTCCATAATCCGCCTCGCAAGGGTGATCGGGTTTCTCACATTGGACACCGCAGCAATCGCCCCCGCTCGGAAATTCTCACCGTTCATGATGCTTGCGTCCATCTCGATGTCCCCTGCCGAGTTGATAAACGATCCCCGGCCGGCATCGAACGTCTCGTCGTCTTCCATGATTATTATCGCGGCTTCCACTGCATCGACAGCAGTCCCGCCATCGTTCAACACAGCACATCCAACCCGTAGAGCTCTTGTAACGCCATCGCGGTGGGAGGCGATGAGATCCTCAGGGATATCCCATGCACCGCCATGAACTACCATTGAAATCATTGAAATGACCGAAGTTGTTGGGATTGGCGAGAGAAATATACGAAGATGCCCCACCCCAACGCAACGGCGAAAAAGAGATTGTGATTTCGCGTAAGCCATATATCACAACTTCACCGAGAAGATGTTGATAATGCTCCGGCTCACATGTGAAGCAATGTTGGAAGCGTCAATTCGCCTCAACCGCAACTTTTCTTGTGAATTCAATAAGACCGCGCGTGTCGAGACCCACTTCAATCGTGTCCCCTTCCCGAACTTCACCCTTGAGTATCATTTCGGAGAGGATATTGACAATGTGTTTTTGGATCACACGCTTCAACGGACGCGCACCATAGATCGGATCGTATCCAAGCTTGGCAAT
The DNA here is from genome assembly GCA_016209805.1 of Ignavibacteriota bacterium. Lineage (GTDB taxonomy): Bacteria > Bacteroidota > Ignavibacteria > UBA10030 > UBA6906 > JACQVJ01. Next base: position 883 of record JACQVJ010000108.1, on the reverse strand, counting down.
CCAGTCCTTCGCATCGTCTGACACTTCCATGGTGATGTTTTTCTTCTGCAACAATGCTTCAAACCGATGCAGCTGCAGGGAAACGACTTCCCGGATCGCTTCTCTATTGAGTGGCCTGAACATGATGATTTCGTCAATGCGGTTCAGGAATTCAGGACGAATCGTCTTCTTCAACATCTGGTGCAGCTCCTGACGCAGGCCGGAGAACATCTCCTCCGTGTCCTCATCATCCCTGAGCATCGATACCCTCTCGCTGATGAGGTGCGAGCCGAGATTCGAAGTCATGATAATAATTGCGTTCTTGAAATCGACGGTCCGCCCCTTGCTGTCGGTTAGCCTTCCTTCATCGAGCACCTGAAGCAATACGTTGAACACCTCCGCATGTGCTTTCTCAATTTCATCCAGCAGGACTACAGAATACGGCTTGCGACGGACCGCCTCGGTCAACTGCCCACCCTCTTCATATCCAACATACCCGGGGGGTGCGCCAATCAACCGGGAAACCGAGAACTTCTCCATGTACTCGCTCATGTCTATCCGTACAATAGCGTTCTCATCATTGAAGAGAAACTCCGCAAGTGCCCGCGCCAGCTCCGTCTTTCCGACCCCGGTACTCCCGAGAAAGATGAATGAGCCAATCGGACGTTTCTCATCCTGCAATCCCGCCCGCGATCGCCTGATCGCATCGCTGACTGCCTTGACCGCTTCGTCCTGAGCAACGACCCGCCCACGAAGATGCTCCTCGAGATGAAGTAACTTCATACGGTCGCTTTCGAGCATCCTCGCAACTGGAATCCCCGTCCAACGCGCAACGATCTCTGCAATATCCTCGGCATCAACCTCTTCCTTCAACATTTTCCGATCCTTCTGAACATCCTGAAGT
>JACQVJ010000107.1 GCA_016209805.1 Ignavibacteriota bacterium | reverse complement strand
CCACCCACGAAGGCCGACACGAGTACATGCTTATCTCCCAGGGCCATCGTGAACGGTCCCGATCCAAGGATGATACGACGATCGCCCGGCTGGTCGAGCGCGCCGTCGATCCACCCGTTGCCTGTCACCGGATCTCCGCTCAGCCAGTAGGATGTCGGTTGTCCGGTTGTCGGGTTGATCAGAGGCGGAGGATCGGGTGGTCCGGGTGTTGGGGGGAGACCCCGCAACATCTGGTTCCATTGAATCCCGCCGGCCGCTGTGAAAGGAGGATCCGAGTATGTTCCTCCCGCCGCGAAGTAAATGAATGCTGTCATGGGGAGGTTGATCCAGCCGGGACCAACAAGCTTCAGATCGAAGATACCGAAATCGATTGCATCGTCAATTCCATTCTTGTTTCGGTCTTCACCCTGATTGCCGCGCACAAGAGGACCCTGGAGAAAGTCATAGCCGCCTGCCGGGGGACTGATATTGAAATCTCTGTACTGCGGATCAGTAGGGTGCGCGTTGTATGCGTAGCCGAGGCTGAGGTTTGTGTCGCAGCCGGCGAAGTCATTACCCGAATCCCCTACGTCGGGATCAGACCACTGCGCCATGTACATGTTGGTTATCCTCGCGTCGGACGAACTGGCGGCAATCCCTTTGTAAATCAGCCGATATTTTTTGAAAAGGACATCGCCGATAGCATCGGCGCGAGCATATCCCCACACGGTTGTCTGCAACTCAATCCCGGTTTCGATGTTTGTCCACGGTTGCTGGACAGCAATGTCGTTCGCCACAAACCAGATAACCTGATCGGCATCGGCAAGTCCGGGGGTTTCGCCATCAAGCTTGCCGTTGGAGTTGGCATCCTCTCCCGCGTCCAACACTCCGTTACGGTTTGCGTCCTCCCCCCAATCAAGGACCCTGTTGTTTGCACCAACAGTGTCTACACCGTTTGCATCGAGGTACCCAATGTCGTAGAAGGGGGCCCCTTTTTGCCATGGCCATTCCGTCCAGTCCTTTGCGTACTGGCTTCGCACTGCAGAAATATGTCCATCATTCACACTTCCGAGGGCAATTGAATTGATCTCCGCGGCATCCTGCCTGAGATCGGCTGTGGCATAATCCCTTCGGATTCGGAAGATCCTCACATCGGGCGCCCCCAGATCTTCGGCTATGCCGGTACGGATACCGAGGATCGCTCCGGGCTTCAGTCCTGTGTTGTAACTGTAACCGTTTGTACGCAACAACGGAGTCCTTCCGTCCTCGTGTATGCCCGTCCATACAAGTCCGGCAGCAAATATCACTTCCGACGTGCCGCGAGGATATGTCAGGCCTGCGTTACCGTTGAGCGGGTTGCGTTCCTCTTCGCCATTAGCACGGTACCAGGAAGAGATCTTGTTGATATTCAGCTTCGTCCACGACGGAATACCCAGGACCCTGGGTAACTCACCTTGCGGACGCGTCTTCGATCCACGTTCGGCGCTGGTCGCCATGACCAACCATCCGATCGCAAAGACCGATATGATGCATGTTAAGAGAATGTAGCGTTTCATAGCCTCTCCAAGAATTGATTGTTCAAGAACTCAGTCGCCCTTCCTTAGATTTCCATTTTCACACCGAAGCGGATCTGCCGCGGAGTGCCCCACAGATCAAGTCCGGTCGTGTTCAAGTAGTGTGTGCCGTTCTGCAGGTTGATCGCACGATAGAGCTCGACATAGCGCTGACCCAACCCTGCAATAATAGCACTGCTGAGGTCGGGGTTCGTAAGGAACCCGTCGTCGTCTGCATTGCCGGATCGTCGATACACGTTGAGGACGTTCTTCGTGTTGAGCAGGTTCTGGACGTAAATAAAGAAATTGGCGCTCACCGGTCCGATGTCCACCGATTTGTCAAGCCGCAGATCGATGTTAAGGTTCCACGGCGTCGTCGATGCATTGACCGCTTCGCGTGGCTGTGAGTTGCGTGGATCATTCTCCACAAGAGCACCCTGTTCGGGTCCCTGCTGCCCTGTTGTTGCATTCGACAGCGTGTATGGATGCCCGCTGTTGAATGTGAACAGCAAGTTGAGTCCGAGACGCTCAAGAATCGGCCCGCCGTCATCCATGCCAAAACGATAATCGAGATTCAGTGCACCTCTGTGCGAGTTGTTGAAATCGAGTGGAGAGATAACAGTCGGATACAGCGTACCATTCTCCAGAGATGAAACTGCCGAGTTCAGCGTGGAGCCTGTTCCCTTTGCGTCGGCGAATGTGTAGTTGATCTGTGCCTGGACGCGATTGGTTCTTCGCAGGCGGAAGCTGACTTCAACACCCTTGGTGGTGGCAAAATCTCCGTTGGCCAGTGTATTATAGGCTGCGGCCGTTGAGTTGGTCTCCACAGTTTGTCGCACAACCTGAATCTGTCCCTTGATGTCTTTGTAGTACCCCGTAATGTCGAATGCAGCCGCATCGGAGATCTGTTGGGTGAAACCAATCTCATATTGCGTTGTCCGCTCGGGATCGAGGCCAAAGCCTACGGGGTTCGGAATGAAGTTGCCACCCTCGAACACGACTCCTTGATTCGCACGCCCGGTGTAGATCGAGTTGAGCGCCGGAGCTTGTACAAACTTCCCGAACTGCACGTGGAAGACTGTTTTGTCCGAGACCGGGAATGAGAACCCAAGCCTGGGACTTACCGCTTTGAAGACCTTCTTTTTTGCGATACCTGTTTCCTTATAGAAGTATGTCGTTGGATCCACAGACGGATTGGACGGTCCCTCGATCTCAGGTGTCGTCGGATCATCGATGAAGACAATATCGTCCGTGTCAAACGCATCCAACCGAAGCCCCGCGTTGATGACCAAGTCTTCGTACTCGATCTTGTCCTGAATGTACCCTGCATAGAACTTCGGTTTCTTCGGCCCGTCGATGCCACTATTGATTTCGTTTCCGTAGAAATCATAGCCATAGTTGACGACAGTACCGTTGTTCGCAACTTCAAAGTCCCGTGCCGCGCCGGGGATGCGAGCCTGGTCAGGATGGTCTCTGTACCAGGTCAACAGACCCGTGGAGGCCACGGCGTACCGACGAACGGTGTACGCGTCGATCGAGCCTCCCACCTTGAACTCATGAACGCTCCCCACCTGCGCAGTCACATCGAACGAACCACCGAAGCGAGTCTGTTTCCTCTTGTCGAAGTTTGTCTGCACATGCCCGAACTTATCGAAGGGGAACCCGTACAAGCGGTATCCCGAGTTGTTTGTCGATGAGCCCGGACCGTTCGTGTAGTTCCTGGAAGGATAGCCATACTTCGCATTCGCCAGACTATCAGTGTAGAGAAGGAAGTTGTCCCCGTGATCGGGATCCGATCTCTTCAGCCGATTGTCCCCATAGTTAACATTCACTTCGTACAGCACCGTGGGGGAGACAACGTGCGTGACTTTGGCATTTACAAGGAAGTCGCTTGTTCTGGTAATGGGATTACGGGCAAGGTTGAAGATGTTCGGGATGAAGAGGGCTGTTCCCTGCTGCTCCTGCCATGTGAACGAACCGCCGACACGGACGATAAGAGGATTATAGTCGAGTGTCACGGTTCCGTTGCCCGTGTATCGATTTCTGAAAAGGCCCGGGACATTCCCGGATTTTGCTTCAAGAACACGCACCGTGTCCGAAGGTCCGCCTGTGGCGGGATTGACAAGGGACTGTGCATCTGGAAGATTCTCGAAGCGGAACCCTTCGACAAACACCTTCCTCCAATCGCGGTCGAACTGGTTCTCTCCCGCGACGAAGAATTTGATGTTCTCTCCAACGATCGGGCCGCTCAGGGTTGCAACGTAATTGCTATAGCCGTAGGAGAAGGACCCCAGGGCCTTGGAATTCTGAGAAGTGAAGTTGTCCGTTTCGACCTGAAGACTTCCACTGTACTTCGTAGAACCGCTTCTCAGCGTCTGACGGATGATTCCGGCATTTGCATTCCCATACTGAGCAGTATATCCGCCCGCCTGAACCTGGAATTCTTCCAGGGCCTCCGGAATCACCGTTGTGAGGTTCTCGCCGATATCGGTTCCGAATAATTGCTGTGCATTACCAGTTCCCCGGTCTCTGCCGAACACATTCCTCGTGCTTGCACCCTCCAGGTAATATCCGACCTCATCGGCGCGCCCGCCACGGACGTAGACAATACCGTCCTGTTCAACAATGCCAGGACTCAGCACAATGGCGGCTTTCACACCCCGGACGGGAAGATTCTGAATATCCTCTCCTGTCTGAATTCGAACTGCATTTGTCGCGTTCTTGTTGACCAGCTGACGTTCACGTTCAACGACGATTTCGGAAAGCTGAACACCCTCCGTCAGTTGGGTGATCGCAAAATCAAGATCCGTTGTCAAGTCTGAACTGACCTGGACCCTGGAAATCCGCAGCGCCTGATAGCCGAGGAATTTTGCCTCGATCTCATACGTTCCTGCCGGAACATTCAGGATGATGTATTCACCGTTGACATCGGCCGACGCTCCAAGGCTTGTCCCCACAACGATGACGGTTGCACCTATCAACGCCTCATTACTCGCCTTGTCGGTTATTTGGCCTTTGATCTTACCGGTGGTTCCTGCAACGGAGAGACCAGGAACTACCAGAGCGAATACCAAAAGCATTGTAACAATATATCTCGCCTTCATGTCTGACTCCCTCCAAAAATTGTCGATATGGGTTAATCTCATGAGTGGTGCACTCAATTCTCATCGAACTTTACGAACTGAACCTTTCCCGTATTCGGGTCTCGGGTTCCAAAGGCAACAGCCGTCCCTTGCTGACGCGAGGCGCCAGTGATCGACAGCGTGTCGGTCAGGACAACGGTGGCAGCACCTGCTCTCGTCAAATAGAAGAAATAGGTGCTGTCCCTGGGAACTCGAAAGTACGCCGTGGTACCCCGGAAGGCCACGTTGGTTGCAAGATTGCGTGAGATGATGTTCGCGTTGCTGGTGTAGTACTGAACGACATCAACGCGCGTATCAACTGTATCACCGGCTGATCGGCTGATGCTATTGCTGAATCGAATCAGCGCGCTATCCACCACACCCGGTTGTGCAAATGTATATCGCTCGCCCACAAAGCGGATTCGCGGGTCTCCCGCCACATTGATCGGATAGACAAACAGCGTCCCCTTCTGATCTGCATCGATGGCAAGCGAACTTGTATCGTTTCCGACCGGTACGCCTCCATTGGTCAGATAGAATCTCTTTGCACCCGCAGGTACTGTCATGTATGCACTGGCTGTTCCAAAATTCCCCGTATGCAATTGGCTGAAGCTCTCGAAGTTCGGTCCGAGCGCCATGTTGACCGTCGCGCTCGGCACGGATGGATCGAGGTAGAGTATCCGCACGAGAGCCTGGTAATCAGGTGGGATGTGCCCCGCGGAAGGGATGTCTACGCATCCCCCGGCCACAGCAAGAGTCAGGATGATGGCACACATCCACAGTTCGATTTTTTTCTTCATGGACGATTCTCCTTTTTTCTTCTAACAGCACGTTTCAGAACACTCACACAGGCTGTACGATCCTCTGCGATGTTCACATAGGAATGCGAAAAACATCCTTTCGCTTCCTCCGTCATTCATCTCGAAAGAGGTGAATGACGGACGCAGCAAATAGGACATTGCCCTTTCGCAACGCCTTGAATTCTTCCGGTAAGAGAACAGCTTGTTCCGTACAGCACCCCACATTGCTCCCTCACAAAACCAAACCGCCCTGCGTGCACATACTAACGCGCAATTGGCACCGGAGGTCTCCCTCCAGCGCCCAATTGCGCTCAAAAGATCACGAAGTCCTGCTCATGGAGAGCTTAGAAACCCAGTGACAACGTGAAGATATGGTTATTGTCCAGAAACTTTACCTGGCGGTATGCATAGTCGAGTGTCAGATCCAGAGATCCCACCAGATAATGAACTCCCGCCCCTGCCGTGAACCCATAAATATACGTGGTCTGATCGGGAACAGGCAGGCTACTGTTCTTTGTCTTCTCCGAGAAGTTGTACCCACCACGGACAAAAAACGTATTATCATATGCGTACTCCGCACCGACTTTATATTCATCGGCTGCGAAGTTATTATTCTGGAACACCGACGCGAGGTTGACCACGTTGTTTTCCGCGACATCGACACCATAGGAAAGGCCGATCTCGATTGTCGACGGGAGTTCAAACGACGCTGCGTTCACCTGATAGAAGCTGCCAGGGCGGAGCACGTCGTTGATGTTTCCCTGTCGCAGCAACCCCTCTCCGTCGAACTTCATCTGCGGTCCGACGTTCTTGACGGCCACACCGACGCTCAACCCGCTGACGCCCGCCAGTCCGCTGTACTGAACACCGGCGTTAAATGCGAAGCCGGTTGCAGACACACGATCGAACCTGTTGGAAATGAGTGTCGCCGTCGCACCGACAGATATCCTGTCTGTCAGAAGACGGGAGTACGTGAGACCGATGTTCACAACCGTCGGGTTGATGACCTGACCAGTTCCGTCCGGCGCATCCTCGGTTGTGACTTTGATGTCACCGATCGAAAGGGACTTGATGCTGAGTCCGATGGAGCCAAAGCCCTCGAACGCCCCGCTCACCGCCACATAATCGACTCCGATGTCGGCGATGTAGTTCATATGCGAGAACATTGCATTCGCTGCATTCTTTGCTCTCGCAAGGCCGGCGGGGTTCCAGAAAATCGCATCCAGTCCACTTGAGATAGCGATGGATGCACCTCCCATTGCAATGTCGCGTGCGCCTACGGGGATCAACAACTCGGGCGCCGCGTTGGTGCCTGTCCTATTCTCCCCTCCCGCGTACGATGGAGTGGATGCCATCGAGACGAGGACGAGAAACGCCAAGGCAACGATGCTGATCTTGACTGCTGGCTGTTTCATTTGATGCTCCTTGAAATTTTGGTTCAAATCGGCTGATTGAATTCGCAATGCCTTGACCTCTTAGAAGTTATCGAGGTATTGTTGCTCTTGAATGATAACCAGCTTCATCGTCTTCGTTGCACCGATCTCCGGCATATTGATGTAGGCAATGTAAATGCCGCTGGCAACCGGAAGTCCGGTCTGGTTGTTCAGATCCCAGTTCAAGAACTGCGTCGCGTCATCCTTCATCAACGCGCGAACCAACGCCCCGGCAAGGTTAAAGATTCTCACTTCCGCTCGTTGCGGGAGATGGTTGAATGTGATGAATCTCTGGAACCGGGACGTCTCCGCCCTGTTGAACCCATAGTATGGATTCGGGAAGGCGTTGATCACAGAAGCGTCGGCTTTCGCAACACCAGCATCGTACGATGGTGCAGCAGGTGCCGTGAACTCGAACTCATCGTTTGCCGTGAGGACCCTGTTCGGCGACACGAGGATTGTGCTCTGCGGGATGTCTGCATTGTTCCCCGACGCATTCATCCACTCCGCAATCATCATGTACTGCTTGTTGCGCTCAACGCTGCCACCAAGCCCGGCACCCATGATGTTGTTGTCGGACTTACCCTGGTCCGTCCCGTACGTGAACGTCGTCGGGTTATCACCATCGTATGTCGTGGTGGTAACAAAGATGATCTCCAGATTTCCAGGTGCATTCGCGGAGGCTCCGACATTCCACACCCCGTTCAAAATCTGGTCGCGCCATCCGCAGTTGAGTTGCCGCGGACTGTTGGGATCCGACACATCCCACACCTGGAAAGGAACCTCAACGTAACCGAGGAATTTGTATCTCGATCCGCTTTCCTGAGGCGTGACAGTGCGAGTATAGCGATACGCTTTCTGTGTTCGTCCGGGACCAAATCGGAACTCCACATCCCGATACTGATCCGGCGGCACGCCCGGTCCGACTGCACCCAGGTAGAGCAGACTCACATCATAGGCTGTCGTCGCTTGGGCGCGCAGAACAGAAGTAGATGACGAGTACCGTCCGCCACCTCTCAGCCAGCCGTTACCGGTACCACCCTCGGTGAATCCGCTTCGCTCCTCGTTCAACTGAGGCGGAGGCCCTTGTACCGACAAAAACATTCCATCAATGATCGGGTAGTCGAATTCGTTTCCGAAGATTGGTGGAACCTCCGGGGTAAGATTGTGTGTACCGGGATCAATGGGAACCGTCGGACCCTGATTTATGCTTCTGTACAGAGTATCGGCACCTCTTGTGAAGTACCAGTTCAGTTGATCGATCGTTAGCGTATCATAGGCACCGCCGGCGTCGGGGCCATAGTAGAACGTCGTCGGAACGTCCCTGAATGACACCTTGTACGCCTGGCCCGTCATTCTCGTCGGGTCAATGACCACCGGTACTGCACCGCCGTCACTCTTGATGCCGGGGTTCGTGTTGTTGCGTACGATGGTATCGTTGTAGCTTGCAGAGTACCGGAAACCAGGATTCGGGCTCTGCGGAATTCCCGTGACGATCTGAAGCGACGTTTCAAGGGCGTGCGTCAAAGCTGTGGGATCCGGATTATAACCATACGTCGTAACGGCAAAGTAGTACCGCTGGCCGTTCACAAGTGGAAACTGGCGTATGGCGTCGTTCGTAATCTCCATTGAACGCTTTATGCCCGTGTCGCTCCCTCGTTGCTTAATCACGCGCTCGATGATTCCAGTCTGAACATTGAACACATCGTCGTAGATCGTTCGGATACCGTTTACCTTGTCGAACGTAGCAATTTTGGTGGCTTGATCAAACGATGCCGAAGGCGAGGGCAACTGATAGATGTTGTACCCCTCGAAGACATATCCCTTGCGATCGAAATCCTCCGTCGCTCTGACCGCGGCTTCGTCGGATCCCCAGTCCAGAATCAGTTGCTGATTAAGCTGGACGATTCTGAGCTTCGGCGAAGGTGGCGCCTTGGGGAGATCAAACAAGTCGTTGTAGGCATTCTGCACCGCGATGTCGTTGTTCTTCATGATCGTTATGCTGGACTTGAAGTCGGGACCAATCCCGCCGACAACTCCAACCACAATCTCCTGGGTATCCCCCAGCACCATCGTGAACGGACCTGTACAGACACCGATTCTTCGATCACCGGCAGACTCAATACAACCATCAACACGACCGCTGCCAGTAACCGGATCTCCGTCAAGCCAGAACTTGGTTGCTCCCGGGATATTACAGTTTTGGGAAACATACTGGAATGGTGTTCCAGTTATGGGCGTCAAACCTCGGAGCAGATTATACCACTGGATTGTTCCTTCACGGCTGAACGGTGGGTCGGAGTACACACCACCGGCTGCAAAGTAGAACGCTGCGGTCATCGGCAGGTTCTTCTTTCCATAGACCCGCTTCAGTCCAAACACTGCAGAGTCCGTCGGCGCACCCGGAACTATCGGTCCCTGCAGGAAGTCGTAACCGACGGCCGGGGGTTTGAGGCCGAACTTGGCGTACTCGTTGTCATTTGCCGAGCCGTTGTATACATACCCAAGGCTCAGGGTTGTATCGCAACCGGCAAAGTCGTCGCTGAAATCCCCCATATCAGGATCCGACCACTGTGCAACATACATGTCGGTGATCGTTGCCCCTGGGGGTGTGCTTGCTGTTCCTTTATAGATGAAGGTGAACTTTTTGAAATAGACGTTTGCAAGAGGGTCTGTTCTGTTGTATCCCCACAGAGTTACCTGAAGCTCCAGGCCAATGGGATTGGAACCGTAAAGACCATTTGTTTTCCCGGAGTTGAGGTCGTTACACGCAAACCAGATCACTTGATCCGCATCAGCAATCCCCGCTTCGTCGCCATGTTTCGTGGCATCAAATGCCTCTCCCGGTGCCGGACGGAGCTTGGGCGAACCGTCGGCGTTGAACGCTGGATTATACGTACCGTCGCCATCGGAATCAAAGTACGGGGCACCCTGCTGCCATGGCCACTCTCTCCAGTCCGTTCCATATTGCGCGCGGACAGCAGCGATATCGCCATCAGTGACAGCATTGAGTCCCTTTTCGAATAACTCGGCCGCATCCTGACGAAGATCCGCCGTTGTGTAATCTCGACGAATGCGGTAGATTCGCACATCGGGATCGTCCGGACTTGCGGCGACTCCCTTTGAAACTATACGGCCTGCAACCGTGCCGATGTTGTAGGTCTGTCCTCCAACGCGAAGGACTTGGGATCCTCCGTCGTTTACATTGCCCCCCCAGACAATCCCATCCTGGAAGATGGCTCCCGCAGTACCACGGGGAAAGAACACGCCTGAGTTGCCCGACGAGGGGACTCTCGCCGACCACCCATCGTTCCTGATCCAGCCCGCGACGTTATTGATGTTGATCAGGGTCGACACGGGTGCCCCGTCAGGTCGGAAAAGCTGGCCCGGTTGGTGCGTTCCTCCCTGGCGGTCACTGGCAAGTCCAGTGGCAATGATCAGAAGGAGCATGACGCTCGCAACCAGAAAAATGCCATACTTCGATGTGAGTTTATTCATGGCTTCTACCCATTTAATGAATTAATTGTTGTTGGCTTCCTGCATCATATCCTGATTCTCAGTAGACGATACTCAGTCCAAACCGAACCTGTCTGGGGGTACCAAAGAGATCACCACCCTGAAGTGCGTTAACGCCATTCAACTGATTCTGCCAGTAGTGCTGTCTGTTCTTCAGATTGATAAACTGATACAGCTCAACGTATTGTGGTCCTTGCCCGGCAATAATACTTGCACTCAAGGCAGGGTTTGTCAGGAAGCCGTCGTCATATGCGTTGCCTGACCGGCTATACACGTTGAGCACATTCTGTGTATTGAGGAGGTTCTGAACATAGATATAGAAGTTCACATCGAACATGTCGGCTATGGAAACTGTCTTGTCGAGCCTCATGTCGACCGTGAACACCCAGGGCGTTGTCGCCGAGTTGATCGCTCCTTCGGGCCTGCGTGGCCGTGGATCGTCATCGGCAAGAATGCCGCCCTCTTCCGGACCTCTCTGACCTGCACCGCTGTTGGCCTGCGACTTCGTATAGTTGTGGCCGCTGTTGAATGAGAAGAGGAGGTTCGCTCCGAGTCGTTCGAGGATCTGGCCACCATCGTCCTTACCAAAACGGTAATCAATGTTGATCGTTCCGCGATGTGTCTGATTGAAGGTGAGGGGCGAAATGATCGTGGGACGGATTGGGCCGGCTTCTACTGCAGAGACCGCGGTATTCAGGCTCGAGCCAGTTCCCTGAGCGTCTGATAGCGTGTAGTTAATAGCAGCCTGCACTCGCTCGACACGGCGGATGCGGAGCGTGAATTCGAACCCTTTCGTTGTCGCGTAGTCGCCGTTCTTCAGGATGTTGTATGACGCCGCTTGGGACCCGGTTGTTGTCGTGATCTTGTCGATTAATATCTGTCCCTGGATGTCCTTGTAGAACGTCGTCAAGTCAAACGATGCAAAGTCCGTGAATTGCTGCGTGAAGCCAATCTCGTACTGTGTCGTCCGCTCCGGCTCCAGACCCGTACCCCAGGGCAGAGGAATGAAGTTACGCCCCGAGAAGTTGAGTGCCTGCTGGGACGGACTTGCATAGATTGCGTTCAACTGCGGAGGTTGCACGAACTTTCCGTACTGTACATGGAACACCGTGCGATCGGTAACAGGGAACGAGAAACCGAGGCGTGGGCTGACAGTCTTGAACGCTTTGACCTTCTGCGTTCCGCTTTCGCGGACAGTGAAGTTCGCTGGATCATACGAGGGGTTTCTCGGGCCTTCGACAATGTTCGGGGTGGTCGGATCATCGATGAAAATCCGATCATCATTGTCGAACGAGTCGAAGCGCAGCCCGAAGTTCACAACAAGGTCATTAAACTCGAACTTGTCCTGAAGATACGCAGAGATGTAAGTCGGATGCTTCGGGCCGTCGAATCCGCCGTCAATCTCGTTGCCATAAATGTCATAGCCGTAGTTGTTTGGCAAACCGCCAATACGGAAGAGGAGATCAAGATCTGCGCCGCCCATTCGCGCTGCATCAGGATTGGAGAGCAGTGAACCATACAGCGCCTCCATCCGTCCGAGCGTATAGTTGCGCATGGTATAGCGTTGGTAGTTGAAACCTCCTTTGAGCTCATGGCCCTTCAACTGGTGCGTGATATCCAACGCCCCGCTTATGTAGTTTTGCTTCCTCTTCTGATATGTCGGGACAACTCCACCGGCAGTGTTGAGACTTCCCGGACGGCTGAACGGAAATCCGTTAGTGCGAAGATCCTGTGGGGACTTGAACCTGCCAAAGAAGAGGATTCCCTTGGCGGCGTTTGCAGTACTGTCGCCGTAGGCAAGGTAGTCATCCTCAAAGATGGGATCGAATCGCTTCGCACGCTGATCCTGGTATCCCAAGGTGATGTCGTAAAATGTTGTCGCCTCCAGGAAGTGCGTTATTTTTGCGCTATACAACCCGCTGCTCGTATTGAGATCGGGAGTTCTCTGTTGATTGAGAATGTTCCGGATCGGGGTCGGGTTGAACTTGGACTTCTGGTAATTCAGCGACCCACTCAAACGCACAATAATCGGATTGTAGTCGAATGTGACCGTACCATTTCCGGCCCATGATTCCAGCTTATTTCCTGGAACATTTCCCGCAGGAACGACCAGGTTGATCGTGTCCGGCACGTTGTTTCTGTTCGGATCAGGATTGCTTCCTGCTAGATCTTCGGCAAGTCCGTTGAATGTTGCACCATCCCAGAATACCACAGCCGGATCAGCCTGGAACGTATTCTGGCCTGCAATGAAGAACTTGATCTTATCCGACACGATGGGCCCGCCGAAGGTTGCAGAATAGTCACTGTATCCGTATGAATACCCGCCGAGGAATTTTTCGCCACGACTCACAAAGTTGTCACTTTCCACTCGCAGCGACGCCTTGTAGTCGCTACTTCCAGTTCTCAATTGCTGGCGGACGATACCGGCATTGGCTCCACCGTATTCAGCATTGTAGCCACCGGCCTGAACCTGGAACTCTTCCAGCGCCTCGGGAACGATACTGATTGCGAGATCCCCCGTACGAGCATCTCGGGCATCAGCTCCGTCCACGTAGTACCCAACTTCATCCTGCCGTCCGCCACGGATGAACAACTGGCCACCGTACAGCACGACACCCGCCTGGAGTGCAACAACAGCCGCAACACCCCGGACAGGGATTGCAGCAAGCTCGTCACCGCTGACGACGCGAACGGCATTCGTGGCGCTCTTATTCACCAACGGTCGCTCGGCAATGATCTCAATCCCTGTCAGAGCAACCGCCTCCGCAGAAAGATTGAAGTCGAGCTCGGTGGTCAGATCGCTAT
>JACQVJ010000105.1 GCA_016209805.1 Ignavibacteriota bacterium | reverse complement strand
TGCAATCTCATGCACATGGCAAGCAAATCGCACGAGTGTGACCGGTGATTCGCTTGCCGGTGCAAATAGCTGTTCCAGCGCAGGAATCACACCGTCCGGGTGCCTGACCACTTCGCTCGCATTGACCATGACGCCGATGTTGAGTCCGTTTGGCACCGGCAGCCTGCAAATCCACGCATCGGTGCTGTAAGCCGCCCCGCCTTTGAAGCCTCGCTTATCGAACGAGCGGAAGCCGATTTCCACGTAGTCGACCGATAGCGACGACATCGCCCCGAGGTACTCCTCAATCAAGTCGGACGGGTAATCCCAGTTGTTGTAATAACCACCATCACGAAGCGTGCAATCCACAAAGACAATAGACATGACATACTCCCTAGACATTTAACCAACACCGAGTCGACGTTCGAGCGATACTGTTTCGCCTTATCCCGAATCGGATTTCTGGAAAACGAACTGGAACAGACCGCGACTTTGACGGTAGAGTTCATCCATTGACCTCTGCGAAAAACTCTACGCACTGGGAGCGAAAGACTTTGTCTGGCAAGACCGGTACCCGTTGAATTGCGGCCTGGTCACCCACCGGGAAGATCAGGCGAAGCATAGTGCTCGTATTCTTCTTGTCCTTCATAAGCGCGGAAAGCATTACATCGAGCGGAATCGGGGTACTTGCATATTTTCCATAATTTTTGCGCAGAACAGAATGCATCCGATGGTAGTGTTCCACTGGCAACAAACCGCGCTTTTCAGCAATGTAATTGGCCATATCCATGCCTATGGCGACAGCAATGCCATGGGGCACTGCGTAATGCGTAGCTGACTCGATGGCATGGCCAAAGCTGTGGCCATAATTGAAGATGTTGCGAATCCCGCGGTCAAACTCGTCCTGCTCAATGAAACGCTGCTTTATCAACAAAGCCGCCCGGACATATCTTAAAAGCACAGCTCGATCATCAAACAATCGATCAAAATCAGTCGCCAACCGATCGAACGCAGCTATCCCATCAATCGCATGCACCTTGACGATTTCTCCAACACCCGATTGAATGTCCTTGTCTTCAAGAGTTTCAAGAAACCCCGCATGGATAAAGATGTCCTGAGGGGGATTGAAGGTGCCTAGAATATTCTTGGTCGCACCCAGATTAATGGAGCTCTTTGAACCAATGCACGAATCCGCCTGAGCCAGCAGCGTCGTCGGAACAAAGCGCCAGGGAAGACCGCGCAGCAGCGTGCTTGCAATGAAACAGGTAATGTCCTGAATGATACCGCCGCCGATTGCAACAAGAGTGTGATCACGCCGAACTTTGTTTAATACCAGCCGCTCAATAACAGGTATCGTTTCTTCTATCGATTTATTCTCCTCAGTTGCCTCAATAATGATGGTGTTGGGATGATCAAGAATGGCATGGAGATCGGCTTCGTATAATCTCGCCACATTGGCATCAATCAAGAAATGAGGTTCACCTTCCAGAAGTCGAACCGGGTCGGACAAGAGTGTGTCGTCGAAGGCCACTGTATATGGCCCTCTGTGGGACTGTATTACTAACTGCTCAGACACGACTAAAGCCTCCATCAATGGCAATGTTTTGACCGGCAAGGTAAGTGTTCTCTTCGCTAGCGAGCCAGAGTACCAGACGGGCAATTTCAGCAACCCGGCCAAGCCGACCTGCCGGCACTGAAGACACAAGGGACTGTATTCCTGCCTCACCAAGCACGCGGCGGGTTAACTCAGTATCAATAATCCCTGGTGCAATGCTGTTTGCGATGATGCCATCGGCTGAATGCTCAGCGGCCAAGGCCAGTGTCATGCCATCGATTGCAAATTTGCTGGTGGAATAGGATGCCCTGTGTTCCTTGCTGATCTTGCCCCAGACCGATGACACATTAACAATGCGTCCCCACCCTTTTTTTTTCATGGCGGGAATTGCGGCCTGGCATAAGAGAAATGGAGCAAAGACATTTACCTGCTGAATTAACAAGAAATCAGATGGGGTAATCTCTACAAACGGAGCGATCTTGTTTATGCCTGCATTATTGACAATGATATCGGGCGCAGCCTGGCGCACGCAATCGGCACAAGCCTTGATTTGCTCAATATACGAAAAATCAGCGGCAACCCACTCTTTGCAGACATCATCCATGTCGTTATTTCTACCAGTGCGGGTGCCAATTACCCATGCCCCCTCGTCCCGAAACGCTTGCGCAATTGCTCGCCCGATTCCCCTTGAGGCGCCAGTAACAAATACCTTCTTGTCCGAAAAGCGCATATTTATTCCTTATACAGCCCTGACATAGCACGTCAGATATCTGTCAGGCTTATGA
>JACQVJ010000112.1 GCA_016209805.1 Ignavibacteriota bacterium | reverse complement strand
GGCTTCAGGGCCGTGGCATCAAATTCGGTCTCCACAATATCAAAACCCTCCTGAGGTCGGTTGGAAATCCCGAACGGAAGTTTCATTCCGTACACATTGCCGGAACCAACGGGAAAGGCTCGACAGCTTCATTCATTGCCTCCGTGATGATGGAGGGAGGATATAAGACGGGTCTTTACACATCCCCGCATCTGGTCAGATTCACGGAGCGTGTAAAGGTCGATGGTGACGAGATTGCCGAGCACAGGCTTATCGACTACGCGAATCGATTACGACCTGAGATTGAGAAAGTACACGCTACGTTTTTCGAGGCAACTACATGTATCGCATTTCAGTATTTTGCGGATGAGGAAGTAGATATCGCCGTGGTTGAAACGGGTCTGGGCGGGAGGTTGGATGCAACAAATGTGTTGAAACCTCTCATAAGCGTCATTACGAGTATCTCGTTCGATCACATGGGCTATCTCGGCAATAACCTAAGATCGATTGCGAGAGAGAAGGGAGGGATTATTAAGAACGGAGTGCCGTGCGTGACTGGGAGACAAACAAGGGAGGCTCTTGACACGCTGAAGAGGATAGCAGAGAAACGCAGGGTGCGACTTCACGAGGCACATAAACTGGTGAAAGGAAATGCGAAGAGTTCGAGGATCGGTAATCTGAAAGTCAGCCTTGCTTCCAATCGCTTGAAGGTCGATGGACTGAAGCTTGGCTTAGCCGGCGCCTTTCAGTTCGAAAACGCCACGGTTGCACTTTCGGCAATGGAAATTCTGCTTCGCAAGAGATGGTTTTCCAAGCGATTCGATGGAGTGTCATCGCGTTCGGTCGGGAGAGGATTGCTCAATGTGCAAAAGAACACGGGTTTGCACGGTCGGTTAGAGACATTGAAGGGCGACCGGCGCATCGTCCTGGACGTTGCCCATAATGCAGAGGCAATGGAATTCCTGGTGATTGAATTGCAATCCCGTTCGGACAATCTCGTTACCGCTGTTTTCGGAGTAATGGCAGACAAGGACTATGGGGCCATGATTGCCTCCCTCTCCCGAGTTGCCAAAAGAGTGATAGCTGTGACCCCGAGAATTCAAAGGGCACTAAAGTCTTCGCGGCTGTGTTCGTATGCACGCAGGAACGGGATACATGTGCTGGATGGAGGAACAGTAAAAGGGGGCATTCGGAAAGCGAAGAAACTTGCAGATCCTGCGGAGAAGATTCTCATCACCGGGTCGCATTATGTCGTTGGCGAGGCTCTGCAATATTTACACGAACAAACTGCTTGACAATAACTTCCGAATGGCGTATATTCCACTGTGCCTTTAGGCTAATGAAGAGAGCGACAACTCTTAGCTACCTCCTGTTCGAACTCATCAGTTATTCTCAATTTGTCATCCATCCAATATTTTGTCAATCGCGTTATTCCCCTTTGTAGGTATTGGTTGATTTGTGAGGAACGGTAGCGACACCGAAGATCGTCTAACTTTTAGGGCAGGTTAAGAATCCATGGCAATGGATATTGCGGAACTAAAATCCAAGAAGATCGCAGAGCTCAACCAGATCGCGAAAGAGCTGAACATTACAGGGTACAGCGACCTGAGGAAGCAAGAGCTGATTTTCAAGATTCTGGAGGCACAAACTGAGCAGGGAGGGCTCACCTTTAGCAAGGGAGTCCTCGAAGTTCTTCCCGATGGCTACGGTTTCCTTCGCTCAGTAGACTACAACTACCTTCCTTCACCGGATGACATCTATGTTTCTCCATCTCAAATTAAGAAGTTCAACCTCAGAACGGGGGACACCGTTAGCGGTCAGGTTCGTCCTCCGAAAGAGGGTGAGCGCTTCTTTGCGCTTCTGAGGGTTGAGGCGGTAAACGATGAGAACCCGGAGGCCATGCGCGAGCGGGTGTTGTTTGACAACTTGACTCCACTATACCCGAACAACCAGCTGAAGTTAGAGACCGCTCCCGGTGAATACTCCATGCGGATCATGGACCTCCTTGCCCCTATCGGGAAAGGGCAGCGAGGAATGATCGTTTCTCCCCCAAAAGCAGGCAAGACTATTCTCCTGCAGAAGATTGCCAATAGCATTACGCGAAACCATCCGGAAGTAAAGCTTATCGTCCTTCTGATCGATGAGCGGCCAGAGGAAGTTACGGACATGGAGCGTTCCGTGAATGCAGAGGTGGTCAGCTCAACGTTTGATGAGCCACCTGAACGGCACGTTCAGGTAGCGGATATGGTCTTGGAGAAGGCAAAGCGGCTTGTCGAAGCGAAGCGTGACGTCGTGATCCTGCTCGACAGCATCACACGTCTCGCTCGTGCACACAATACCGTTGTTCCCCACTCGGGCAAGATCCTTTCGGGAGGCGTTGACGCAAATGCACTCCACAAACCCAAGCGTTTTTTTGGGGCCGCAAGGAACATCGAGGAAGGCGGGAGCCTGACAATTGTAGCAACAGCACTTGTGGAGACCGGAAGCCGAATGGATGAGGTGATATTCGAAGAGTTCAAGGGAACCGGCAACATGGAGATCGTCCTTGATAGGAAGCTCAGCGACAAGAGAATCTTCCCCGCAATGGATGTTAACAGATCTGGCACGCGCAAGGAGGAATTGCTGCTTGAGTCCGACGACCTCAATCGCGTTTGGGTACTGAGGAAACTTCTCACCGAGTTCAACACCGTGGAAGCAATGGAGTTCCTCTCTGAGAAAATGCGAGGGACAAAGGGGAATAAGGAGTTCCTCAAATCCATGAATAGCTGAGCGTAGTTTCTCCTGTTCTTTATGATTACATGTAAAACGTCCTTCCCGAAGGGGGGACGTTTTTCGTTTGTGCGCCCGGCAGGGCGCAATCACTTGAGGGTGGAAGTCCCTCATGAGCCCATGTAGGGGGAATCATTAGCCGGACGGC